>JAJXSP010000168.1 GCA_021784515.1 Myxococcales bacterium
GGCCCGTGGCGAACAGCAGCTTCATCGCCCGGCCGCGACGTCGCGCAGCAGGTCCGCGATGCGATCGACGGCCCGCGCGGCGTCGTAGCGCGCCACCGCGCGGGCGCGCGCGGCCTCGCCGAGGCGCCGGCACCCGGCCTCGTCGCGCAGCAGCCCGATGCAGGCGTCGGCGAATGCCCACGGCGCGTCGCGCAGCAGGATCTCGTGCTCGGGGACGAAGGCGAGCCCCTCGGCGCCGACGCGCGTCGACACGATCGCCCGTGCGTAGGCGGCGGCCTCGATGATCTTGATCCGCGTGCCGCCGCCGGAGAGCAGCGGCACCACCGCCACGCGCGCCTCCGCGTAGAGCGCGTCGAGATCGTCGACGAAGCCGCGGAACTCCACGCCCGGACCGGCGCGGTCGTAGCCGGGGATGAGCTCGGGGAACGCGCCGGCGATCACGAGCCGCGCGTCGGGCACGGCGGCGCGGATGCGCGGCCAGATGCGCGCGAGGAGGTGCCCGGCGCCGACGGCGTTCGGCGTGTACGAGTAGATGCCGAGCAGCAGCAGCGTCGGCGCGGCCGGCTGCGGCGCTGGCGTCGGGATCGCGATGGCGTTCTCCAGCACGTCCACGCCGCGCATCCCCCACGCGCCGAGGCGACGCCGGTCCTCCTCGGAGCAGACGAGGGTGCGCCGCGCGACGGCGCAAGCCCGGCGTTCGGTCGCCATCAGCGCCGGGAGCTGGAACAGCGTGAGCGGCTTGCCCAGCCAGTAGGGAGGCTGGCGCACCGCGCGCGCCAGCACGACGTGCTCGACGTCGTCGAGGTCGAAGATCATCGGCGGGAGCGGCCGCCGCGTGCGCAGCGCCGGGAAGGTCGCGGCGAGGCGGTGCACGAAGAGCGCGTCGGGCTCCTCGGCGAGCGCCGCCTCGAAGGCGCGGAGCTGTTCGTCGCCGCCGCTGAGGGCGAGCGGCGAGGCGCGCGCGCTGAGCGCCGGGGCCCCGTAGGACTCCCAGCGCGTCGGGCGCCGCCCGGGGCGGTTGTCGCGGCACAGCGAGAGGCGCACGCGCACGCCCCAGCGCGCGGCCAGCTCTTCCTCGAGCCGCGCCGCCTCGGCGGGCGAGGCATCCCGCGAGGGCGCGACGAAGGCGAGCAGGTGGACCTCGCGGGCGGCGCGCGCGGCGGCGACGAGGAACAGCCGCAGCCGCTTGAACAGCCCGTGCACCTCGCGCCGGAAGTCCGCGGGCAGAAACGCGGTGACGCACAAGAGGCGCATCGCCCGGGAGCCTATCGTTCCCCGCTCCCGCTCGCCTGCGCGGCCCCGCTCTCCGACGGGGCGCGCCCGCGCTCGACCAGCGCCGGGCGCAGCGCGAGGTCGGCCACTCCGTCCCACGATCGCGGGTCGTGCACCGTGAGCATCGCCGCCGGCACCAGCCGCGCGAGGTGGCGCCGCGTCGGGTTGTGGAGGACGCCGCAGGCGAGGTGGTACTGCCCGCGCGTGAGGTGGCAGCGGAAGTGGAAGTCCACCGTCAGCTCGTCGCCCGCCGCGAGATCCGCGAAGCCGACGCCCTCGCCGGCGACGTGGCCGTCATAGACCGTGAGGTTGTCGAGCGAGCGGTAGACCGCGAAGCCGAGCGTGAGGTCGGCAAGCGGCGCGCGCACCGCGTAGCGCACCCGCAGCGTCATCGCCTCGCCCGGGGTCGCCTCGCCGTGCGGCGCGCCACCGCCGTCGCGGAGCTCCGCCGAGAGGATCCTCACCTCGGCGCCCTGGTCCGGCAGCCGCCGGTTCTCCGACGGCGAGACGTACTTCTCGAGCACCTCGCGCGCCGGCCCCTCTGCGCGCACCGCGCCGTCGAGCCACACCGCGCGATCGCACAGGCTCGCCACCGCCTGCAGGTTGTGCGAGACGAACAGGATCGTCACCCCCTGCCGCTTGAAGGCGTTCATCCGCTCGACGCACTTCTCCTGGAAGGCCATGTCGCCGACGCTGAGCACCTCGTCGACGAGGAGGATCTCGGGGTCGAGGTGCGCCGCCACCGAGAAGCCGAGGCGCGCGTTCATCCCCGTCGAGAAGCGCTTGACCGGCAGGTCGAGGAACTCCCCGACTCCGGCGAAGGCGACGATCGCGTCGAACTTGCGCGCGATCTCCCGGCGCCGCATGCCGAGGATGGCGCCGTGCAGGTAGATGTTCTCGCGCCCCGAGAGATCGGAGTGGAAGCCGGCGCCCACCTCGATCAGCGCGGAGACGCGCCCGTCGAGCGCGATGCGCCCGCGCTCGGCGCGCAGGAGGCGCGTGAGCAGCTTGAGCATGGTGCTCTTGCCGGCGCCGTTGCGGCCGATGATGCCGAGCGCCTCCCCGCGTGCCACATCGAAGGACACGTCGCGCAGCGCCCAGAAGCGGTCGCCGGGGAGCCCGTCCGGGTTCGCCTCGCCGCCCGGACCGCGCCGCGCCAGCCGGCGCATCAGCGACGGGACGAGGTCACGCAGGCTGTCGTGGGGGCGCCCCCGCGAGAAGCTCTTCCACACGCCGTCCACTCGCACCGGCGGGTCGCGCGCGTCGGCCATTCAGATGCGTTCTGCGAAGCGGTACTCGGCCTCGTGAAACAGCCGCCACGTGGCGCCGAGGAGGACGAGGCTGAAGGCGGCGGTGGCCGCGAGCGGGCCGGGCGCGGGCAGCTCGCCGCGCAGGAGCAGCGTCCGGTAGGCGTCGATCAGCACGCTGAGCGGGTTCCAGGCGAGCACGCGCCCGAGTCTCCCACCGACGCCGGCGATCGGGTAGACCACCGACGTGCCGAACAGGAGCACCGTCAGCGCCACGTCGAGGACGTACTTCACGTCGCGGTAGAACAGCGAGGCCATGGCGACGAAGAGCGCCACGGCGGCGGTCAGCACGAGCTGCACCAGGAACACGACCGGCACGAGGAGCGCGGCGGCGTGGAGCGGCACGTGGTGCCACGCCATCAGCCCGGCGAGCGCGAGCGCGGCGATCCCGGTGTCGAAGAGGCACGCGCCGACGGCGGCGAGCGGCAGCACCTCGCGCGGGAAGTAGACCTTGGTGATGAGGTTCACGTTCCCGACGAGGCTGTTGGACGCGAACTTCACCGAGTTGGCGAAGAAGCTCCAGGGCAGCAGCCCGACGTAGGCGAAGACGGGGTAGGGCACGTCCCCGGTGTCGACGTGCGCCACGCGCGAGAACACCGCGCCGAAGAGCACCATCAGGGTCACCGGCATGAAGAACGCCCAGCCGATCCCCATCACGGTTTGCTTGTAGCGGACCCGGATGTCGCGCTCGGCGAGCGACCACAAGAGCTCGCGGTGGCGCAGCAGGTTGGCGAAAAGATCGATCAGTTCTGCTGCTCCATCATCATCGTCATCGAGTACGAGAGCGACTTGGGCGTCGGCACGAAGCCGATGATCGGCTTGTAGGGGAGCTTCACCGCCACGGTCAACGTCGTCATCGGCGCGGCGCCGCCGTAGGCGGAGGTGATCGTCGCCCCGGAGACGTCGACTCCGAGCGCCGCCAGCGCGGCGGTCGCGGTGGCCTTCGCCGTCGTGGGCGGATCGGGCGCCGCCGACGGAGGGACGGTCACTCCGACGCGCGCCCCCTGCCGCACCGCGCTGGCGAGGTTGAACTCCTGGTAGAAGACCCAGCCCCAGTCGATGATCCCGAGGAGCAGCATCATCAGGAGCGGCAGCACGAGCGCCATCTCGACGGCGGCGACGCCTCGCTCGGCGCTCGTCGGCCGGGCGGCGCGCTCGACGCTTCCACTGCCTTCGTTCGTTCCGTTCATCGCGTCCCCCGCTCGGGCTCCAGTCGCGCGCGCCATCATTGCACCAGCGAGATCGGGATCGATCCCGCGATCGTCGAGAGGATCGCCGCGAGCTGCTTCTTGTCCGGCGTGTTGTAGGCCTTGCCGATGCCGCGCACGAGCGACCGATTGTAGGCGATGCCCGCCGACACGAGCGAGGGGTCGGACAGCGAGCCGGTGTAGAAGACGGTGAAGATGCTGATGCCGTCCAGCGCGGCGGCGTCGGCGGCGTCGAGCCCGGCCTTGGCGCGCGCCGCCGGGCACGAATGGGACTGGACGTAGTCGCACGACTGGCCGCCGGGCGCGCAGCACTCGGGCAGGCCGTCGGTGAACACCACGATCACGTTGACCGCGTCCGGCCCGCCCTGCGATACGAGCACGCTGGTCGCCGCGAAGATCGCGCTGCTGATGTCGGTGCCGTCGCCGCCCGCGGAGCAGTGCGGGACCCACGCGTGCTGATACCAGGGGTTCGGATCGGGCGGCGTGAGGTCGAGCTTGTTGCACAGGGTGATGCCGCTCCTCTTGGCCGCGTTGTCGACGAGGAGCCCGTCGCCGTACCAGAGCTGGTAGATCTGGCCGTAGTCGCTGTGGACGTACTGGAGCGCCGCGGGGCCGAACTGCGCGCTCGCGCCGGTGAACATCTGCATGCCGACGCGGTCGGTCGGCAGGTCGAACTGGTGGAGCATGTCGAGCATCGCCACGTCGGCGACGGCGGCGGTGTCGATGGCGGCGAGGAAGCTGCCCGTGATGTCCTGCGCGATGATGATGTTGCGCGGGCGCAGCGCGGCGACGGCGGACTCCCGGGCGTCGGCGTGATCGGTGCCGAGCACCTTGCCGAAGAAGAGCGCGATCGGCCCGTCGGCGGCGTTGGCGCTGGTGCGGTTGCCGTTGACCTGCACGGCGTTCTCGTAGGTCGAGCCGGGGCTGAACGCGCGGCGCGCGAAGTCCCACCCGCCGAAGACCACGTCGCTGTCGGAGAGCGTGAGGTGCCCCTTGTCGGCAACCGGGTTCTGCAGCGCGACGCTCTTCGCCGCCGCGCGCGCCTGCGCCAGGCTGCCGGTCTGCCGCAGCTGCACGATCGCGGCGTGCCCCGCGGCGTCGTTCGCGTTCTGCAGCTGGAAGCGGGCGAGGCGCACGTACGCCAGATCGAACGCCAACGCGACGAACCCGAGCAGCATGACCAGGCACAAGGCCACGACGATCGTGACGTTGCCACCCAGGCGTCGTTGCGCCGGACCACGCGAACGACCTCCGCCCATGACCTGACCTCGCAGTGCTCGGCCGGAACTGTACGGAGCGCCTGATGGTTCGTCAAATGTTCGCCAGCCGGGGGGCGGTCGGGGTTCCCGTCGCGTTTGACATGCCCCCGCCAATCCTCTATTTCCTCTCTCCGCCCGACGCCGTTCGACGTCCAAAAAAGGAGTCCGCCATGGCCCGTGCACTCAACTTCAACGCCGGTCCCGCCGCGCTTCCCCTCCCCGCGCTCGAGCGCGCCCGCGAGGAGCTGACCGACTTCGTCGGCAGCGGCATGTCGGTCATGGAGCACAGCCACCGCGGCAAGGAATACGAGGCGGTGCACAACGAGGCGATCGCGCTCCTGCGCGAGCTGCTCGGGCTGCCCGACACGCACGACGTGCTGTTCCTCCAGGGCGGCGCGTCGATGCAGTTCGCGCAGATCCCGATGAACTTCCTGCCGCCGGGGCGCTCCGCCGACTACGTCGTCACCGGCGCGTGGAGCGAGAAGGCGGTCTCCGAGGCGAAGGCGTGGGCCGCGCTCTCCGGCTCCTCGGTGCGCGTCGCCTGCTCGACGGGCGTCCCGCTCAGCGAAGGCGGCAAGGACAAGGCGTACACGCGCGTGCCCTCGCAGGGCGAGCTGAAGCTCGACGGCAACGCCGCCTACCTCCACCTCACCAGCAACGAGACGATCCACGGCGTCGAGTTCACCGACTTCCCCGACGCCGGCGCGGTGCCGCTCATCGCCGACATGTCGAGCGACTTCCTGTGGCGGAAGGTCGACGCCGGCAAGTTCGCGATGATCTACGCGGGCGCCCAGAAGAACATCGGCCCGTCGGGGATCGTGGTGGTGGTGGCGCGGAAGGACTTCGTCGCCGGCGGCCGCAAGGACCTGCCGAAGATCTTCCAGTACCGCACCCACGCCGAGAACAACTCCCTCTACAACACGCCCCCGACGTTCGGCATCTACCTCGTGCGGAACGTGCTTTCGTGGGCGAAGTCCGTCGGCGGGCTCGCGCAGATCGAGAAGTGGAACCGCGAGAAGGCGGGGCTGCTCTACGGCGCCATGGACGCGCGCCCGGACTTCTTCCGCTGCCCCGTCGACAAGGCGAGCCGCTCGGTGATGAACGTGGTGTTCCGCCTGCCGTCGGAGGCGCTCGAGGAGAAGTTCGTCGGCGAGGCGAAGAAGCGGCGGATGATCGGCCTGAAGGGCCACCGCTCCGTCGGCGGCATCCGCGTCTCGCTCTACAACGCGGTCACCGTGGACAACGTGAAGGAGCTGGTCGCCTTCATGAACGAGTTCGCCACCGCCAACCGCTGAGCGCGCGCTGGTGCGGCCCTCCCCCTCGACGTAAGATCCCATCATGCGGTTCCCCGTCGTGCTCCGCCCCGACGAACAAGGCTGGTTCGTCGCCGAGTGCCCGATCATCCCCGGCTGCATCAGCCAGGGGCGCACGCGCGACGAGGCGCTCGCCAACATCCGCGAAGCGATCGAGCTGTGCCTCGAAAACCGGGAGAGCGAGGGCTGGGAGCTGCCTGGTGAGTACGAAGTGACCGAGGTGAAGATCTCCGCGTGAGGCGGCCCGGCCGGCGGTGGGTCGTCCGTGTGTGTTTCCTGTGGGCAAATCCCTCGAAGTGTTGACCGGCCCCGAAAAAGTCCAGCACTTCGCAAGTGTTACACCTGAACGGATGTGCAGGTGCAATCGCATTGTGCTTCCACAGCCGGACGCGGCAACTGTGAAGCATGGCTTCTTTGCCCGCGGTGTCCGGGAAGCGCTGTGTCCGCGCCCTCTCGAAGGTCGGCTACCGCGTCGCGCGCCAGAAGGGCAGCCACTGCCGCCTCGTCTGCGATGGGCGGCCTCCGGTGACCGTCCCCCTCCACGACGAGCTCGCCCCCGGAACTCTCCGCGCCATCCTCCGCACCGTCGAGCTCGGCATCGGCGACTTCACCGCGCTGCTCGACTGACGCTGGACTCCCTCTCCGCGCGCTGCTAAATCCGGCTCCCCATGCTCGCCCAGCTCTCCGACGTCCACTTCGCCTACCCCGGCACCGAGATCTTCGAGGCCGCCTCGTGGCAGGTGAACCCCGGCGAACGGATCGGCCTCGTCGGGCCGAACGGCGCCGGCAAGTCGACGCTGCTGCGGCTCCTGGCCGGCCACCTCGAGCCCGAC
Organism: Myxococcales bacterium; assembly: GCA_021784515.1. Classification (GTDB taxonomy): domain Bacteria; phylum Myxococcota_A; class Polyangia; order Palsa-1104; family SHYY01; genus SHYY01. Next base: position 7,193 of record JAJXSP010000168.1, read on the forward strand.
CGCGGGCAGGTGGCGCGCGCGCGCGGCGCGACGATCGCGTACCTGCACCAGTCGCAGGAGTTCCACGGCGCGGGCTCGCTGTGGGACACGCTTCTGGCGCAGTTCGCCGACGTGCTCGCGATGCGCGGCGAACTGGAAAAGCTCGAGCACTCCCTCGAGAGCGAGGCCGATCTCGCGCGCTACGGCCACCTCCAGGAGCTGTACACGCGGCGCGGCGGCTACACCCTCGAGAGCCGCGTGCGCCAGCTCGCCTTCGAGCTGGGCTTCGGCGAGGCCGACCTGCCGCGCTCCGTCGACACGCTCTCCGGCGGCGAGCGCGGGCGCGTGGAGCTGGCCAAGGTGCTGCTCGCCGAGCCCGACCTCCTGCTCCTCGACGAGCCGACCAACCACCTCGACGTGGAGGCGGTCGAGCACCTCGAGGAGCGGCTGCAGGATTGGCGCGGCGCCTTCGTGCTCGTCTCGCACGATCGCTACTTCCTGCGCGCGGTGTGCAAGGAGATCGTGGACGTCGAGGCGGGGACCCTCGTCCGTTATAGCGGAGGCTACGACCGCTACGTCGTCGAGCACAAGGAGCGCCTCGAGCGCCTCTCGACGCAGTGGAAGCGGCAGCAGGAGACGATCGCCAAGACCGAGGACTTCATCCGCCGCAACATCGCCGGCCAGAACACGAAGCAGGCGCAGTCGCGGCGCAAGATGCTCGAGCGGATGGAGCGCGACGGCAAGGTGTTGGACCGCCCGCGCGACGACTGGGCCGAGGCGGGCGACTTCCGCCTGCGCTTCTCGACAGGCGACCACAAGGGCGGCCGCGAGGCGCTCAAGGCAGAGCGCGTGTCGATCGGCTACCCCGACTCCGACCCGATCGTGCGAGACCTCGACCTCGTGATCTACCGCGGCGAGCGCGTGGGCATCGTTGGCCCGAACGGCGCCGGCAAGACGACGCTCCTCACGACGCTGATCGGGAAGCTCCCTCCGTTATCTGGGATGGCGCACACCGGGCACGAGGTCCGGATCGGCTACTTCGACCAGAAGCTCGGCGGCCTCGACGAGAGCCACACGCTGATCGAGGAGATCCGCTCGGTGCGCGGCGACTGGAACGAGGACGTGGTGCGGAGCTACCTCGGCATGTTCCGTTTCAGCGGAGACGATCCGTTTCGCGCCGTAAAGGGGCTCTCGGGCGGCGAGCGCAACCGGCTCTCGCTCGCCAAGATGATGCTGCTGCCGCGCAACCTGCTCGCCCTCGACGAGCCGACCAACCACCTCGACATCCCGGCGCGCGAAGTGCTCGAGGAGGCGCTCGCCGAGTACGAGGGGACGATCGTCTGCGTCAGCCACGACCGCTTCTTCCTCGACCGGATCTGCAATCGCATCCTCCACCTCCACGATCACGTCCTCGAGTCGCACGCCGGCAACTACTCCGAGTGGCGCCACCACGCTTCCAACAAAGCGGAGCCCTCCGCGAAAGCGAAGGAGAAGGCCCCGCCCGTCGAGAAGGCGCCCGACAAGGAGGACAAGGCGGCCCGCCTCGCCGAGCGCGAGACGAAGAAGCAGGCCGACCGCGACCGCCAGCGCAAGGAGCGCCGCCTCGCCGAGCTCGAGCAGCAGATCGCGGCCGCCGAGGGCCAGCTCGCCAAGGCGCGCGAGGCGCTCTCGGGGGACCACGCCGGCAACTGGCAGAAGCTGCACGACCTCGTCGCCGACGAGCAGAAGCTCGCCAATCGCGTGAAGTCGCTGATGGGGGAGTGGGAGAAGCTGGGCAGCGAGCTGGGGTGACTCCGCGGGTGGGCGTCTTCCGCACGCTGGGGGGGGGGCGGTTTTTCGTTTCTTCGCCGGCAATCGGGTCGATTGGTGGGCGGGGGAGGTGGGGCGAAGAAGCAAAGGACGCGTCCCTCGTCTTTCGGGCGTCGCGAACGACCGCCCAATCGCGTACCGCTCGTCTTTCGCCCCGCTTTCGGGCTACCATCCGCGGCCATGCGCAAGCGCTTCCTCCTCGCCTCCCTCTTCATCGCCGGCTGCGGCAGCGGCTCCACCAGCCCCACCCCCGACGGCGGCGGGGGCGGACTGTGCGTCAAGACGCAGACGCAGTTCGACCAGGTGTGCCTCACCGCTCCGACGGTGGCGGCCGCGCGCACCCAGTGCGGCGACGTCACCGAGTTCTGCGACAAGACCGGCATCACGAAGCCCAACCTCGACTGCCTCGCCGCCGCGCCCAAGATGCGCCCCGCCATGCCCGCCACCGTCACCCTCGTCGGCTACATCCACCCGTTCTCGGGCGGCGGCACGCCGAGCGGCATCACGATGAAGATCTACAAGGCCGCCGATCTCCTCGTCGCCGGCGCCGACCCCGCCAAGGTGACGCCCGTCGTGCCGCCCGTCGACGTGAGCTTCGATCCCGCCACCGCCAACGACCCGACGACGTTCCGCATCTGCGATCTCAACCCCACGACCGGCTGCATCCAGGTGACGCCGGCGGCGTGCCTCAATCCCGTTTGCAACGACGGCCTCTCCGGCCGCCCCGACGACAAGGACTACTGCATCACCGTCGCGGGCAAGGGGACGTGCGTTCCCTACGATACCGACAAGAAGACCGGGCGCCTGCGCTTCGAGCCGCGCTTCTCCATCCCCAACGTGCCCACCAACACGCAGCTCGTGATCCGCACCGGCGAGACCGACGGCAAGACCACCAACTGGGCCGTCATGTACACGTGGAACGTGTTCCTCGCCACCGACGACAAGGCCTGCGCCGACGCCAACTCCACCGACTGCCTGAACCCCGACGGCACGTACCAGCTCAACGCCAACCTGCTCGCGCAGCAGGACTACATCAACATCCCCACCGTCGCCGGCCTGTCGAGCGGCATCGGCCCGGGCAACAGCGCCGTCGCCGGCGAGGTGCACGACTGCGACGATATCCGCGTCGGCAACGTGCAGGTCGGCGTGACGCCCGAGGGCGACCGCTTCACCTACTTCAACGGCAACCCCTACGACACCAAGCCGGACTCTTCGCGCATCACCAGCGGCACCGATCGCCTTGGGCTCTACTCCTCGCTGAACATCGTCCCCGGGCCCGTGATCGTCGAGGCCGCCGCGCTCGTCGACGGCAAGGTGGTGCCGGCCGGCAAGCTCAACGCCGTGCTGTTCCCCGACTCGGTCGGCGTGCTGAACATCAACGGCGGCAAGCCGCAGCAGTAGGCGGCGCTCACCCTACGCGGCGGTGCTTCGGCTTCGGCGCGAGCGGGTCGCGCGCCACCTCGCTGCGCAGGCGCACGCGCCCCTCGTCCACGCAGCCCAGCGCGCGGTCGCCCGACGGGCAGCGGATCCGGAGGTGGAGGTGGTCGTCGTGCGGCGGGAAGCCGTGCGGCTGCCGAAGCGCGAGCTGCGCGCGGCGGATCACCTCGGGGTGGGCGTGCGTCGTCGCGGCGTAGTCGAGGAGCCGCTCGCGCAGCTTCTCGCTGATGAAGAGGTATTCGACGTCGATCGTCGGGTCGGTCAGCAGCGCCTCGACGAGCGCCCAGTTGCGCGCCACGTCGAACCAGCGCGCGGGGACCGCCACGCCCGGCGGCGCCTCGTAGGGCGGGCGCGAGCGGAGGTCGGCGGCGCGGTAGCGGGGCATCGCGCCGTCGAAGGGCCCGACCGGAGCGCCCGTCTCGTCGACCGCGTAGAAGATGAGGTCGGCGTCGCGGCCGTTCTCGTGCGAGCGGTGGAGCGTGACGTTGCCGCCGCCGCGGCGTGACAGGTCGCCCACGCCGAGGAGGCCGCCCGGGTGCTGCTCCTCGACGGCGGCGGCGGCGCGCTCGATCGCCTCGACCAGCTCGTCGGTGCCCCAGTGCATGCCGCGGTCGGCCCAGGTCGGCGGCACCTCCCAGCCCTCACCGGCGAGCGGCAGCGGGCGCCCGCCGCGCAGCAGGCCGCGGTCGGCGCGCCCGAGCGAGACGCTCGTGCCGTCGGTGAAGAAGCCACGCGCGACGCAGCCGGTGGAGCAGAGGGGGAGCAGGGCGGCGAGGAGCGCGCGGCGCGGCACGGGGCGATCATTCCGGGTGGCGACGCGGATGACAAGCGGGCCGGCGATGGTGGGCTGCGTTTTCGCACCGCGGCGAGGGCGAAACAATCCACAGCGGACGGGCGCCGGAGTGGGTATAAACGCTCCCGAGATGGAGCACCGACCGCTGCGCCGCCTGTCTCCGCTCGTCCTCGCGCTCGCCGCGGGCGGGTGCGCGCGCTCGCATGCCGAGGCGCCCCCGCCCGTCGCGCCGCCGCCGTCGC
>JAJXSP010000553.1 GCA_021784515.1 Myxococcales bacterium
CGCGGGCACCTTGCCGGCGGGCCCGACCGGCCCCGGCTTCATTCCCGGGACCGGCAGCGCCGCCCCCTCCTTGCCCTTCAGCGGCGGCGGGACCGGACCCTTTGGTGCGAGCAGCGGCCCGCGCGGGTGCGTCGTCGGACCGACGGTCCTGACCGTACCGTCGGTGGACGGCGGCGTCTGGGCGAGCGCCACCGACGCCAGCGCCGCCGTCGTGGCGAGCGCGAGGAACCTCCCGAATCTCATCGAGTGCCTCATCGGATCGTGTAATCGAGCGTGAGCGTTTCGCCGCGGCGCTCGACGGAAACCGTGAGGTGGCTCGCCGAGCGGACCTTCGTGTACACGCCGAGCGCCTGGTCGGGGCTCGACATCTCCATTCCGTTGATCGCCTTGACCGTGTCGCCGTTCTGGAGGCCGATCTTCCCGAACACCGAGTTCGGGCGGATCGCGTAGAGCTTGAAGCCGTTGGGGTGGCCGTCCTTGATCGACGGGACGAAGCGCGCCGAGGTGGCGAGCATCGTCGTGTTGGCGAGGAGCTTGTCGATGAGCGGGCGGTCGATCTCGCAGTTGTTGCCGCTGCAGCGCACGCCGCGCGCGACGTCGCCGTCGAGCGGGTCGGCGCCGGGCGTGCCGAGCGCCACCGCCTCGGCGGGCTTGGGCGGCGGCGCGGCGCCCTCCATCTCGAGGTACTCGAGGCGGTTGTTGTTGCGCACGTAGACCTTCTTCTCGATCACCCACACCACGACGGCGGAGCCGCCCGGCAGCGCCATCCCGCGACGGTAGAGCGCCGGGTCCTTCTCCTTCGTCGAGGTGTCGCGGATCACCGCCATCGACCACTTCTCGTCCTCGCACGGCGAGGGCTCGTTCTCGGGGCAGGGCACCACCATCGTCGAGACGAGCTCGACGGGGAGATCGCTCTTGCGCGGCGCGTTCGAGTCGGCCTGCTCGGCCTGCGGCTCGTCGCTCGCGGGAGTGATCGGCGCGCACGACGAGCAGAACACGTTGCGCTTCACCATCGCCTCGACGTCCTTCGAGCGCGTCTTCTCGGGCGGCGGGAAGCCGCGCCGCACCGTCGGGGAGCCCTCCTCCGAGGGCGCCAGCCATGCCTGGGTCACGAGGTGCGAGGCCGTGCGGCCGGCGAACGCCGCCGACATCCCGATCACCGAGAGGGTGTAGACCCAGAAGTATCGTTTCAGCAGGAGGTTCATGGGGGGCCCAGGGGTCTGGCTTCAGCCCTGGTCAAGCAACCAAGGTGCCACCTGCTCGCGTCTTCAGCACGCTGAAACTACAGGGGAAAGCGGTTGTCGGTCGCGTCGTCCACTTGCCATTTTGGCAAGCCACGAGGCGCGGCCCGGGGCGCCGTGACAAAGTGGCAGCGCGCGGGTCCCTACGGATGATCGGCGTCGGGGAAGGCGATGGAGCGCGCGGGCTCGGGCTCGTCGTCGCCCGGCTCGCTCCCGGCGCCCTCGGTGCGGTCGAGCTTGCGGTAGATGGTGCGCGTGGCGATGCCGAGGAGTTGGGCGGCGAGCCGCTTGTCGCCGCGGGTGTGCTTGAGCGTCTCGTGGATCACCCGCAGCTCGATCTCCTCGAGCGGGGTGCCGATCTCGAAGCTGAGGGCGCGCCCGTTGCCGTGGAGCGCGAGGCTGCCGTCACGCCCGGCGACCACCTCGCGCGGCAGATCGTCGACGTCGAGCACGTTCGACTTGGTGAGCACGACCGCGCGCTCGACGGCGTTCTCCAACTCGCGCACGTTGCCCGGCCACGGGTACTCGCACAGTGCCTCGAGCGCCGCGCGCGTGCAGCCCGCCAGCGCCTTCTGGTTCTTCTCGCGGAAGCGCGAGAGGAAGTGGTCGACGAGCAGGGGGATGTCGTCGCGGCGGTCGCGCAGCGGCGGCACGGTGACCGCGATGACGTTGAGCCGGTAGTAGAGGTCCTCGCGGAACTCCCCCTCGGCGACCGCCTTCTTGAGGTCCTTGTTGGTCGCCGCGACGAGGCGGATGTCGATCTTCTGGGACTTGCCACCCAGGCGCTCGATCTCGCCTTCCTGGAGCACCCGCAGCAGCTTCACCTGCACCGACGGCGCGATCTCGGCGATCTCGTCGAGGAACAGCGTGCCGCCGTCGGCGTGGGCAAAGCGCCCGTCGCGGCGCGTGACCGCTCCGGTGAAGGCGCCCTTCTCGTACCCGAACAGCTCCGCCTCGAGGATCGTCTCGGGGATCGCCGCGCAATTGACCGGAACGAACGGCCGCCCGGCGCGCGGCGAGAGGTCGTGGACCTGCCGCGCCAGCAGCTCCTTGCCCGTGCCGGATTCGCCGAGGAGGAGCACCGTCGCCGCCGACGGCGCAGCCTGGGTGATCATGTCCACCGTGCGCCGCATCGCGCGCGACTGCCCGACGATCGGCCGCCGCCGGACGTTCTCCAGCTGCACCTTCAGGGCGCGGTTCTCGACGAGCAGCGACTGTTTCTCCAGCGCCTTTGCCACCACGCGCACGACATGGGCGCGCTTGAGGGGCTTGGTGATGAAGTCGTAGGCCC
>JAJXSP010000169.1 GCA_021784515.1 Myxococcales bacterium
GCCGCTCCGACGGGCGCGCCCGCCGCCGCGGCCCCGGTCCAGGCGGCGCCGGTGCACAGGCCGGCCGACCCGCCGGCCGCCGCGCCCGCCGCGATCGAGACGAGCGGCACGCTCGACGGCGAAGAGGAGGAGCCGCCCTCGCCCGAGGAGCTGGCCGAGGCCGAACGCGCGCGCGGCTTCGCCGACGGGATCCGCTTCGTGCTTCGCGCCCACCGAACGCAGGTGGTGAGCTGCTACGAGCGCGCGTTCAAGGGCGAGCAGCGCTCGCCGGGCGGCCGCGTCACCGTCGACTTCACCGTCGGCGCGGACGGCCGCACCAAGGGCGTGCGCACGACCACGAACTCCACCGGCAACGAGATGCTCGGGCGGTGCCTGGAGCAGCTCATCACCGGCTGGGAGTTCCCCAAGCCGCCCGACGGCGACTTCCCCACCTCGTATCCGTTCGTGTTCTCGGCGGGGACATGACCCCGCTCCCCGCGGCGCCGAACCTCGCCGACGGCCAGGAGGTGCTGGTCGTCGATGGCGACGAGAAGGTGCAGCGTGGGCTGCACACGCTGCTGGCCGGCGCGGGCCTCCTGCCGACGGTGGCGGCGATGGCCGGGCCGGCGCTCGAGCTGGCGCGCGAGAAGTTCTTCGCGGTGGCGCTGATCGACCTCGACACGCCCACCGTCGGTGCGGGCGTCGAGCTGATCGCGCGGCTGAATGCGATCTCGCCCGCGACGACCGTCCTCATGATGGCGGCGCGGCGCAACTTCGACGTCGCGGTGGCCGCCTTTCGCGCGGGCGCCGCGGACGTGATCGTCAAGGCGCCGGATCAGGTGGACTACCTGCGCCGGCGGGTGGTCGAGGCCGCCGCCGCGCGCCGCCTCGAGGCCGACCGCTCGCGGATCTTCGACGACACGGCCGCGCTCCACGAGGACCTGATGCACGTCCTCCTCGACACCTTCCGCCGCATGCGCCAGCTCGAGGAGGCCGCGGGCGGCGGCACGCCGATGCCCGCGGAGAGCGAAACCTCGGTGCTGGTGGTGGACGACGACGACGCGCTCCACCGCCAGCTCGCAGCGGCGGTGGCCGGGCGGAGCGGCTTCGTCCTGCGCTCCGCCTCGACGGGCGGCGAGGCGCTCGATCACGCGAGCCGCGAGCGCCACCAGATCGCGCTGGTGAAGCAGGCGCTGCCCGACCTGCCCGGATCGATGGTGGTGCGCGCGATCAAGGCCGAGTCGCCCGAGACGATCACGCTCCTGTACCGCGCGCCGACGGACGAGCGGGCGGGCGAGGTGCAGGTGATGGAGGGGTCGAAGGTGATCCCGTTCCTGCCGGTGCTCACCAGCCCGTCGCAGATCCTCGAGCGCCTCGACGAGCTGCGCGAGGCGTCGCGCGCCACCGACCGCGAGCGGCGCCACCTCGCGGCGTTCCGCCAGCAGCACTTCGACCTGCTCAAGCGCTTCGCCGAGCTGAAGCACCGCCTCGCGAAGTCGCGGGCGAAGTAATCGAGGGCGCTACTCGAGGACGCCGATGAACGGCAGGTTGCGGAAGCGCTGCGCGTAGTCGAGGCCGTAACCGATCACGAAGTGGTCCTCGATCGTGAAGCCGAGGTAGTCGATCGGGATCTGGCGCACCGCGCGCGACGGCTTGTGCAGGAGCGCGCACAGCTTCACCGAGGCAGGGTGGCGCGTGCGCAGGTTCTCCAGCAGGTACGCCATCGTCAGTCCGGTGTCGACGATGTCCTCGACGACCACCACGTGCTTGCCCTCGACGGGCTTCGTCAGGTCGGCGGTGATCTGCACCACCCCCGACGAGCGCGTCTCGTCGCCGTAGCTGGCCAGGCCGAGGAAGTCGATCAGCACGTGCTCGCTCGGGATGGCGCGCGCCAGGTCGGCCATGAACAGGAAGCTGCCCTTCAGCACGCCGACGAGGACCACCTCCTTGCCCTCGAAGTCGCGCGCGATCTCGGCGCCCAGCTCGGCCACGCGCTTCCCGATGCGCTCCGCCGAGAGCAGCTCCCTCACCTTGCGGTTTTCCATCATGCTCCGTTCAGACGAATGCGTTGTTGATGATCTCCCCGAGCCCGCCGGCGCCGGGGACGATGTAGTGGTGGTCGGTCAGCCCGCGCTCCTCGTCCCAGCGCTCGCCCGGGACCGCGGCGAGCACGTCGGCGGGAGACAGCCCGCGGTCGAGGCGCAACGCATAGACGATGACCTCGGGGTGGTGCGAGCGCACGTGCCGGAGGTACTCCGGGGTGACGATGAGGTGCACCGCGATCACCTTCGTCGCGCTGCCGTGGCCGGCGTCGCGGTAGTGGTCGAGCACCTTCGTCACCGTCGAGCCGGTGGCGCCCATCGGGTCGGGAATGAGGACCATCGCGCCGTCGATCGCGCCGCCGATCTTCACGGCGTGCAGGCCGGCGCCGGTGACGCGCCCCTCGGCGTCGGTGGTGCGGCCGAGGTGCAGGTGGTCCTGCCGCACGCCGCGCGGATCGAGGATCTGGTTGAGGTAGTCGAACGCCACCTGCGACGGGAGGAGCCCGGCGCGCGCCACCGCCACGCACACCGCCGGCGTGTCGGTGGCCACCGCCTCGCCCGACCAGATCCCGGCGGGCGTGGCCTGGATCATCCGCGTCTCGACGGTGACGCGACGGCGCGGGAACTCGGCGGCGATCACCGTGTGGAGGAGCGAGCGGTACAGCTCGTTCACCAGGCGGTTGATCTCCGGCTGCACCGTTGCGGGGCGGCACAGGTTGGCCAGCAGGTTGAGCGCCAGCGGGTCGGCGAGGACGTGCACCGGGGCGCCGTAGCGGTGCTCCATCTCCGACGGGCGGAACGGCACGGAGCGGAACTGCGCGTCGATCGGTTGCTCCATGGCCGCGCACGCTAGCAGACGCGCGGCGACGGTGTAAAGCTACGGCGCGAAGAGCGCGGGATCGAGCGGCTCGTCGAGCGAGACGTCTCCCACCTTGACCGCGACGTGGTAGTGCAGCGCGCGGTTGTCGACGGAGATGCGCAGCGGCACGGCGTGACCGCCCACCATCTGGAAGTCCGACAGTCGCACGGTCCGCTCGGGCTGCTCGAGCACGACCTCGCTCCCCGCGATGCGCCGCTGCGACGGCGTGAGGCCGAAGGCGGCGGCGAGGTCACCGCCCATCGAGGCGGCGATCCGCGACAGCGAGCCCGACTTCGCGTCGCGCAGCGACGAGATCACCTTCACCTCGCCGCCGCGGTAGAGCAGGTCGAAGAGCGCGACGCCGCCGGGACCCAGCGCGCGGAGCCGCAGGCGATCGGGGCGCTCGACGGCGAGCACCGCGCGCAGGTGGCGCACCTCGTGGCCGCCCTGGACGTCGACGTCGATCGTCGCCTCGTGCTGCGCGCGCATCGTGCGCCAGCCCTCGTCGAGGGTGGGCGCGGCCGTGGGCCAGGCGGGGCCGATCCGCGGGCCGCAGCCGGCTGCGAGCAGCGCCGCCAGTAGAACGTGTTTCATTCGCCGGCGGGCGCGCGGCGCTCGACGTGCCACAGCGGCGAGAAGAACACCAGGCGCATGATGCGCAGCGTGTCGCGGAAGCCGTGGAAGTGCGTCGGGTGCGCCGCGTCCGAGCTCGAGAAGTAGATCGTCCGGATCGGCACCTCGACCAGGGGCACGCCGAGCTTCGCCGCGCGCAGCACCAGCTCCGTCTCGGTGTCGAAGCGGCTGGTCCGGAAGCGCGCGCCGGCGTAGAGCGTCCTCGGGTAGACGCGGAACCCCGACTGGGTGTCGCGGTGCTCGCGCCGGGCGTAGCGCGAGATCCACCAGGTCGAGATGCGGTTGCCGACCTGGCTGCGGCGCGGCATCTCGTCGAAGCGGCGCACGCCGATCACCAGCCCCTCGGGCCGCGCGCGGTGCGCCGCCACCAGCGTCGGGATCTCCGCCGGGTCGTGCTGCCCGTCGGCGTCGAGCGTGAGCACCGCCTCGGCGCCCTGCCGCTCGGCCCACGCGAAGGCGGTCTGGAGCGCGGCGCCCTTGCCGCGGTTGGCGGAGTGGCGCAGCACCGTGGCGCCCGCCTCCGCCGCCTCGTCGCCCGAGCCGTCGCTCGAGCCGTCGTCGACGACGACCACGGGCAGCCCGGAGGCGCGCGCGCCGCGGACGACGTCGCCGACCCTGCCGCGACCCTCGAACACGGGGATGGCGACGACCAGGCCGCTCAACGCGCGCCCTCGACGGGCGGGTCGTCGAACGCCACCGCGAACGAGAGCGAGCCCGAGCCTAGCTCGCGCCCATCGACGTGGGCGCGCGCCGTGAACCCGTGGAGCCCGCCGAGCGCCGAGACGCGCTCCGCCTCCAGCGTCACCGTCTCGCCCGGCAGCGCGCTCGCCGGAAACTTCCAGCCGCGCGCGGCGACCAGATAGCCGCGATGCCCGCCGCGTCCCTCGTTCTGCAGCCCCATCAGGCAGGCCGCCGTCTGCGCCAGCGCTTCGATCAGCAGCGGTCCGCCCATCCCCTCGGCGCCGAGCAGCGGATCATCGGCCGTCACGCGCTTCTCTCCGACGACCCGCGTCCCGTCGGCGGCGACGACCCGGTCGACCAGCGACATCGGCGGACGGTGGGGCAGCAGATCGGAGAGCGGCCTCATGCGTGCGTACTGATTACCACAGCCATCCGAGCGTGAGCATCGGGTAAAAAGGTGAGGGCATGGCGACCAACGATCGGATCTCTCCCACTTCCTCTTTCCGCGTCGCCTCCTGCGGCGTCCTCGTCGCCGCCCTCGGATTCGCCGCCGGCTGCGCCGCCACCTCCAGTCAGGTGAAGCCTCCCTCGACGGCGCGACCGATCCAGATGGAGCCGATGAAGATCGAGGTGGTCCGCGGCGAGGGCGGGCAGCGCATCGAGGCATTCGACGCCGCCACGCTGTTCGAGCAGGCCGGCGCCGATCTGAACGCCGAGCACTGGGCCGCCGCCGCCGCCGGCTACGACCGCCTCGGGAAGGACTTCCCCGGCTCGCGCTACGCCGTCGCCGCGCTCTACAACGCCGGCCTCGCCCTCGAGGGGATGAAGGACTTCGCCGGCGCCGCCGCGCGCTACCGCAAGCTGGTCGACGAGCACGGCGACACGAAGGACGCCCTCGACGCCCTGTTCCGCCTCGGCGGCTGCCAGGCCGAGGTCGGCAACTGGGCCGCCTCGGCCGAGACCTTCGCGCGCGTGCTCGAGCGCAAGGAGATCTCGACCGGCGACCGCGTGGAGGCCTCCGCCCGCCGCGGCCTCGCCCAGTACAACATGAAGGACGCCGTCACCGCCGAGCGCACCTTCCGCGACGCGCTCGCCTGGTACCGGACGCACGAGGCCGAGGAGCGCCTCGACAGCGACTTCTTCCTCGCCATGTGCCAGTACTACATGGGCGAGATCACCCACGACCGCTTCCGCGCCGCGCCGCTCCGCCTCCCCGAGGGCCAGATGAAGGACGACCTCGAGGCGAAGGCCCGCCTCCTTCTCACCGCGCAGGCCCAATACGTCGACACCGCGCGCGTGCGCCACCCGGGCTGGGCGACCGCGGCCGGCTACCAGATGGCGACGCTGTACGAGGAGATGTACCGCGCGATCATGGACGCGCCGGTGCCGCCGAAGCTCTCCGGCGAGGCGCGCGAGGTCTACCTCGAGGAGCTGCGCAAGACGATCGAGCCGCTGCTCCGCAAGGCGATCCACGCCCACGAGCTCACCCAGCAGGTGGCGGAGCGCAACGGCATCGACAACGAGTGGGTCCGGAAGTCGAGCGAGCAGATGGAGCGCCTGCGCGCGCTCGTCGGCGCGCCGCCGGCAAAGGTGGACGAGAAGCAGCCCCCTGCGGCGAAGCCCGCGGAGGGCGCGCCCCCCGCCGTTCCCGACCCGAACGACCAGCGCTCCCGAACGATCCTATAGTCGCCGATCGCGGCTGTGGCCGTCGTCGAGAACATCCTCTTGACACACCCGCCGAACTGGGCTACAAGCTGCCTTCCTTTTCGCAGGTAGGGCCATGTTCTGTCGTACGTGCGGCAACCAGATCCCGGATGCCTCCACCATCTGCACGTCCTGCGGCGTGCCGACGGGTGTCATGGCGCCGGCGCCCCAGTATGGGATGGTGCAGCCCGCACAGAACGCACAGGGCGGGGTCGTCGCGTACGACCCCCAGGCGAAGTCCAAGATGGCGGCCGGGCTGCTCTCGATCTTTCTCGGGCAGTTCGGCGTCGGGCGTTTCTACCTCGGGCACGTGGGCCTCGGCATCGCGCAGATCGCGGTGACGGTATTGACCTGCGGGCTGGGCGGATGGATCTGGGGGCTGGTCGAGGGGATCATGATCCTCACCGGCTCGATGAACACGGACGCGGAGGGTCGCCCTCTCCGGGACTGATCGATGACGGACATCCAGCCGCGCGCTGGCGTAGCTCAGCTGGCAGAGCAGCTGACTTGTAATCAGCAGGTCATGGGTTCGATTCCCGTCGCCAGCTCCCACGCGCTCGCAGACGAAACGGAAAGAAGACAGAAGGAGACACAGCAAGCAAAGCGCAACGACACCATGGAGGGGTTCCCGAGCGGTCAAAGGGAGCAGACTGTAAATCTGCCGCCACTGGCTTCGAAGGTTCGAATCCTTCCCCCTCCACCGGGAAACTCGCGGGTGTAGCTCAGTTGGTAGAGCTCTAGCCTTCCAAGCTAGACGTCGCGGGTTCGAACCCCGTCGCCCGCTCCAGATGGACAGGGACGGTCCTCGTCGGGAGGACCGGAAGGAAAGAAGACGGTGAAGCAAGCGGGGCGACGAGGTCCGTCCCCCAGACGAACAGAAGGTTGCCCACGTAGCTCAGTCGGTAGAGCGCGTCCTTGGTAAGGACGAGGTCTCCGGTTCAATCCCGGACGTGGGCTCCCCCCGATACGAAAAAGCGGAGAGAAGACGATGTCCAAAGAGAAATTCATCCGAAACAAGCCGCACGTGAACATCGGGACGATCGGCCACGTGGACCACGGCAAGACCACGCTCACGGCGGCGATCACGAAGCACCAGGCGTCCAAGGGCAAGGCGCAGTTCATGGCCTATGACCAGATCGACAAGGCGCCCGAGGAGAAGGAGCGCGGCATTACGATCAACACGGCGCACGTGGAGTACGAGTCGGAGAAGCGGCACTACGCCCACGTCGACTGCCCCGGGCACGCCGACTACATCAAGAACATGATCACGGGCGCGGCGCAGATGGACGGCGCCATCCTCGTGGTGAGCGCGCCGGACGGCCCGATGCCGCAGACGCGGGAGCACATCCTGCTGGCGCGGCAGGTCGGAGTGCCGGCGATCGTGGTGTACCTGAACAAGGTGGACATGATCGGCGCCGGCGACCAGGAGCTGCTGGACCTGGTCGAGCTGGAGCTGCGCGAGCTGCTGACGAAGTACAAGTTCCCGGGCGACGACACGCCGATCATTCGAGGGTCGGCGCTCAAGGCGCTCGAGGGTGATTCGAGCGCGCTGGGGACGCCGTCGATCGACGCGCTGCTCAAGGCGTGCGACGACTTCATCCCGGAGCCGGTGCGGGTGCTGGACAAGCCGTTCCTGATGCCGGTGGAGGACGTGTTTACGATCTCCGGTCGCGGGACGGTGTGCACGGGCCGCGTGGAGCGCGGGATCGTGAAGGTGGGCGACGAGGTGGAGATCGTCGGGTTCCGAGACACGACGAAGACGGTGGTGACGGGCGTGGAGATGTTCCGCAAGCTGCTGGACCAGGGGCAGGCGGGCGACAACATCGGGGCGCTTCTTCGCGGCGTGAAGCGCGAGGACATCGAGCGCGGGCAGGTCCTGGCGAAGCCGGGGTCGATCACGCCGCACAAGAAGTTCAAGGCCGAGGTGTACGTGCTGAAGAAGGAGGAGGGCGGCCGTCACACGCCGTTCTTCACCAACTACCGGCCGCAGTTCTACTTCCGCACGACGGACGTGACGGGGACGTGCCGTCTGCCCGAGGGCGTGGAGATGGTCATGCCCGGGGACAACATCACGATGGACGTGGAGCTGCACACGCCGATCGCGTGCGAGCAGGGCCTGCGCTTCGCGATTCGCGAAGGCGGCCGCACCGTCGGTGCCGGCGTTGTCGCGAAGATCATCGAGTAAGAGGAATCGAGAATGACCACACCGAAGATCCGGATCCGGCTCAAGGCCTACGATCACAAGCTCCTCGATCAGTCGGCCGGGGAGATCGTCGATACCGCCAAGAGGACCGGCGCCAAGGTCGCGGGGCCGATCCCGCTGCCGACGAAGATCAACAAGTATTGCGTGCTCCGCTCGCCGCACATCGACAAGAAGTCCCGCGAGCAGTTCGAGATCCGCACGCACAAGCGCCTGCTCGACATCCTCGAGCCGACGCAGCAGACCCTCGACGCCCTGATGAAGCTTGACCTGTCGGCGGGCGTCGACGTCGAGATCAAGACCTGATTCCTTCGGCAGGCTTCGGGTGGTCGGCCCCGAGTCCGACTGACCTGAGCGAGCGCGAAGCGCGGAGTCGAAGGACGGAGTGAGGAAAAGGCCATGAAGACCGAAGTAAAGAATCTCGACGGAAAGACGGTCGGCGAGCTCGAGCTCGACGACGCGGTCTTTGGCGTCGAGGTGAAGGAGCACCTCCTGTGGGAGGTGGTCAAGGCGCAGCGCGCGAAGATCCGCGCGGGCACGCACTCGACGCTGCGGCGGGACGAGGTCCGCGGCGGCGGCAAGAAGCCCTACAAGCAGAAGGGCACCGGCAACGCGCGCCAGGGCTCGTCGCGCGCCCCGCACTACGTCGGCGGCGGCTCGGTGTTCGGGCCGAAGCCGCGCGACTACGAGTACGCGATTCCGAAGAAGGTGCGCGCCGGGGCGCTCCGCTCGGCGCTCTCGCTGCGGGCCAAGGAGGCGAAGCTCGTCATCGTCGACGCGCTCCAGCTCGACGCGATCAAGACGAAGCGCATGGTGGGCGTCCTGAAGGCGCTCGGCGCGGGCTCGGCGCTGGTCGTGGACGCGAAGGACAACGTCAACCTCCAGAAGTCGATCCGCAACCTGCCCAAGACGAAGTTCCTCGCCCCCGAGGGCGTCAATGTCTACGACGTGCTCAACCACGAGACGCTGGTGGTGACCACGGCGACGGCGAAGGCGCTCGAGGTGCGGCTCATGCCGCACGCCGATGAGGCCCCGCCGCACGACGGGGGTGCCGAAGGCACTGGAAGTGGAGGTGCCGCATGAAGCGCGCGGCTCACCAGATCGTCAAGCGCCCGCTGCTCACCGAGAAGGGCACCAAGCTCCGCGAGACCGGTGGCCACGCTCCCGGCACCGTCGCCGAGGAGGACGTGGAGCCGAAGGTCTTCTTCGAGGTCGCCAGCGACGCGAACAAGATCGAGATCAAGCAGGCGATCGAGGCGCTCTTCAACGTCAAGGTCGCCGACGTCCACACCCAGATCGTGCGCGGCAAGGAGAAGCGGATCGGTCGCTTCCTCGGTCGCCGCCCGAACTGGAAGAAAGCGATCGTGACCCTCCACAAGGGCAACAAGATCGACTTCTTCGAGGGAGTCTAGGGAAATGGGAATCAAGATCTTCAAACCGACCTCTCCCGGTCGTCGCGGCATGACGGGCTTCGACTTCGCCGAGATCACGAAGAGCAAGCCCGAGAAGAAGCTCACGACCGGCGCGAAGAACACCGGCGGGCGCAACAATCACGGCCGCATCACCTCGCGCTTCATGGGCGGCGGCCACAAGCAGCGCTATCGGGTGATCGACTTCCGTCGCAACAAGACCGGCGTGCCGGCGAAGGTGGCGGCGATCGAGTACGACCCGAACCGCACCTGCCGGATCGCGCTGCTCCACTACGCCGACGGCGACAAGAGCTACATCCTCGCCCCCGACAAGCTCGGCGTCGGCGACACGGTGATTTCGGCGAAGGCCGCGGACATCAAGCCGGGCAATTCGCTGCAGCTGCGCAACATCCCGCTCGGCACGACGATCCACAACATCGAGCTGAAGATCGGGGGCGGCGGCCAGATCGTTCGCTCGGCGGGCACTGGCGCGCAGCTGATGGCCAAGGAGGGCGACTGGGGAACGGTGCGCCTGCCGTCGGGCGAGATGCGGCTGGTGCACCTGAACTGCCGCGCCACCGTCGGCCAGGTCGGCAACCTCGACCACGCCAACATCCAGTGGGGCAAGGCTGGCCGCATGCGGTGGAAGGGGCAGATGCCCCACAACCGCGGCGTCACGATGAACCCGGTCGATCACCCGATGGGCGGCGGCGAGGGCAAGTCGTCGGGCGGCCGTCACCCCTGCACCCCGTGGGGAATGCCGACCAAGGGCTACAAGACGCGAACCAACAAGACGACCACGAAGTTCATCGTGCGTCCGCGCGGCAAGAAGGGTTAGGCAATGGCTCGCTCAATCAAGAAGGGTCCCTTCATCGACAAGCACCTCCTCACCAAGGTGCTCGAGGCCCAGCGGACCAAGTCGAAGAAGGTGGTGAAGACCTGGTCGCGCCGCTCGACCGTGATCCCCGAGATGGTCGGGATCACCTTCGCGGTGCACCAGGGCAAGAAGTTCGTTCCGGTGTTCGTTACCGAGAACATGGTCGGCCACAAGATGGGCGAGTTCGCTCCTACCCGGACGTTCCATGGCCACTCGGGCGACCGCAAGGCGGCCAAGCCGTCGGGCGGCGGCCCGGGGGGAGCCCGGCCGGCGGCGGGCGCTGCTCCGGCGGGGCCCAGGAAATAGGAAGAGCCGGGCGCGCGCCTGGTTGGGCGCGACTGCGGTCCGGTGCGAATTCGCTTTACGCGATCCATCGCTTGTGGTAAAGGGTGGCCCCCCTGTGATCTGGGATCGCTTGGGCCCACCGACGCAAACGCGAAACGATAGGACAAGAAGATGCCTGCGACGGCTCGAGTGCGTCACGTGAGGATGTCCCCCCGCAAGATGCGGATTGTCGCGAACATGGTCCGTGGCAAGCGGGTCGATGATGCGATGAACCTCCTCAAGCTGATGCCCAAGAAGGCGGCCTACGTGATCCGCAAGCTGCTGGTTTCGGCGGTGGCGAACGCCGAGCACCAGGGCGAGCAGGACGTGGACTCGCTCGTGGTGCGCGCGTGCAACATCGACAACGCCCCGATCCTGAAGCGCTGGATGCCTCGCGCCATGGGTCGCGCGAACCGCGTCCAGCACCGCACCAGCCACGTCACGATCACTGTCGATAACGCCTGAGCGAGAGCGAGAGACAATGGGTCAGAAAACACATCCGATCGGCTTCCGCCTCGGCATCATCAAGACTTGGACCTCCAAGTGGTACGAGGAGAAGCAGTACGCCAAGTGGCTGCACGAGGACATCAAGCTCAAGGCGGAGATCAAGAAGAAGCTCCAGCACGCAGGCGTCGCCAGCGTCGAGGTGGAGCGCGCCGCCAACAAGGCGAAGGTCATCATCTACACCGCGC
>JAJXSP010000554.1 GCA_021784515.1 Myxococcales bacterium
ATATGGCGCCGCTCCCGGCGCTCCCGGCGGCTATGGCGCGGCTCCCGGCGGCGCGGCTCCCGGCGGCGCGGCTCCCGGCGGCGGGCCGCCCGCTCCGCCTCCCGGCATGTACCCGACCGCCGACGACCCGAAGCACCCGCGCTGCACCGTCCAGCAGGCGGTGCGCGGCGACAACGGCAAGATGCGGATCTTCCTCGACCGCGGCAGCGAGGCGGGCGTCCGCGCCGGCATGAACGGCACGCTGCTCACGGGCAAGGAGGGCGACGTGCCGCTCGATGGCGGCATCTTCAAGATCGTGCAGGTCGTGGACACGCAGCGCTCGATCGCCGAGTCGTCGATCTCGTCGGTGGGCAAGAACAGGCGCGCCCGCATCGACCTCGTCCCGTGGAAACCCCTCATCGCTCAGTAACCCCCACGCCAGGACCGAAAACCCCGATGAACCTCCGTGCCCCGCTCCTCCTCGCGCTTGGCCTCGTCGCCATCGGCTGCGGCCCGAAGAAGCTCGACAGCAAGCCGCCGCCCGACATGGACTTCAACTCCGGCCCCGACGGCAAGCGCACCGGCGCCATGCGGATCGAGGTGAACAAGCTCACCGCCCCCGACGAAGTCAACTACGACAAGGGCGACCAGACCGACTGGAAGATGGTCGAGCTCCGGGGCAAGCCGGGGCTGCTCACCGTCGTCCTGCATTGGGACAACGGCAACTCCGACATGAACGTCGACCTCTACGATGGCATGGGCACCAACATCGCCAGCTCGCCGGGGCCGCAGCCGGGCGCGCAGGAGAAGCAGCTCCTCGCGCAGATCGATCAGCCGGCGGTCTACTTCATCCGCGTCATCGCGCCCAAGACGCACGACGGGTCGATCTACACGCTCGAGGTGAAGTGGGACGAGCCGCCGCCTCCGCCGCCGAAGGTCGCCGAGGAGACGCCCGTCGAGGAGCCTGCGGAGAAGAAGCCGAAGAAGGTGCACCACGTGGAGCACCACGAACACGCATCGCACGCGGCGAAGTTCGATCCCGACAGCGGCGTGCAGGGGCACATCGTCGGCAAGGCCCAGGAGGGCGACGGGCTCAAGCTGTTCATCGACAAGGGCTCGGCGGCCGGCGTGAAGGTCGGGCAGAACGGCACCGTGCTCGACGGCCCCTCGGGCGCCACCGCGCTCGACGGCGGCTCCTTCAGCGTCATCGAGGTGAAGGGCGACAACCGCTGCGTCGCGAGGACGAGCCTGCACTCGCTCGGGAAGAACAACCGCGCCTCGATCAACGTTAAGTGAGGCCCGCGCGCAGCGCGGTGAGCGAAGCGAACAAAGGGCTCACGTATTTCGAAACGCAGTGAGATGAAGTAAGGAGCCACCGATGGCGTCCGATCCCCTCGTCGGAAAAGTTCTCGCGGACCGCTTCGAGATCCTCGAGCGGATCGGCGAGGGCGGCACGGGCGTCGTCTACAAGGCGAAGCAGATCACCGTCGATCGCATCATCGCGATCAAGGTGCTCGGCGCGCACGTCTCGACGGACCCGCAGTGGGTCAAGCGCTTCCACAACGAGGCGCGCGCGGCGGCCAAGCTCAACCACCCGCACACCGTCGGCCTGATCGACTTCGGCCAGACCAAGGAGGGGCTGCTCTTCATCGCGATGGAGCTGCTCCAGGGGCGCTCGCTGCGCGACGAGATCGATCGCGTCGGCCGGCTGCCGCCCGATCGCGCGCTGCGGATCATCTCGCAGGGCTGCCTCTCCGTCGGTGAGGCGCACTCGCACGGCATCATCCACCGCGACATCAAGCCCGACAACCTGTACCTGTGCGACATGAAGGGCACCGAGGACTACACCAAGGTGCTCGACTTCTCCGTCGCCAAGCTCGACGACCCCAACTCGCAGGCGACGCGCGCGGGCGTGGTGTTCGGCACGCCCTGCTACATGTCGCCCGAGCAGGGGCGCGGCGGTCAGCTCGGCCCGGCCTCGGACATCTACGCCTTCGGCATCTGCCTCTACGAGATGATCAGCGGGAAGCCGCCGTTCGACTCGAAGATCCCGACGGAGGTGGTGATGATGCACCTCCGCGACAAGCCGCCCGCGCTGCAGGCTCCCGAGCCCGTCCTGCGCATCGTGATGAAGGCGCTCGACAAGGATCCGGCGAAGCGGCAGCGCTCGTGCGAGGAGATGTCGGAGGAGTGCGAGGCGGCGCTGGCGGAGCTGTACCCGAACCGCGCGCAGTCGGGCGCGTACGGGCAGGTCCGCATGACGGGCGCGCAGGCGCCGGTGGTGGCGCCGGCCGCGACGTCGGCGATGCAGGCGCAGCGTGGCGGAGCGCCGGCGACCTCGGCGATGGGAGCCCGTTCCGCCGGCGCAGCCCCGACGGGGGGCGCGCCCGGCTACGGGCAGCAGCCGTACGGTCAGCCCGCTCCGGCGCCTGCCGGACCGCAGCGCGTCGCGGCGGGCGGCAGCACGATGATCGCCGACGACATGCAGGCCCCGTCGCCGTCGGCCTACGGCGGTGGCGCGGGCGGAGCTGGGTACGGCGCGCAGC
>JAJXSP010000555.1 GCA_021784515.1 Myxococcales bacterium
CTGGCCGCCGATCCATCCCGGCTGGCTTCGTTCCTCCTCAGTCACTTGCAGAGAGCAAGCTCCCTCGTGGAGCCTCGCCATCCGGGCGCCTCGGCAGCCATCTTTGCGCAACTTATTTCGCCGCGGCTCCTTATTGCTTCTTCGAAGGGTCCGGCACCGTCGGCGACGCGTCGGGCGGAAGCTCCTTCTTCGCGCCGAAGAGGGTCATTCGGTCGGTGAGCTTCGTCAATTGCGCACCCACCTTGTCGTTGCGGAAGGTGTAGGCGCGCACGTGGAGAGGAAAATAACCCTCTTTTCGCACCACCAGATCGAGCGGGCCCGAATCGCGGGAGCGCTCGATGGTGAGCGGCGTCTTGCCCAGCTCCTTCTTCCCCCAGGAGACGATGGCCTTGGACGGCGCCGAGCTGATCGACAGCTTGACCTTCTGCGGCGGCGGCTTCGTCGGAGGCGGCGGGACGGCCTGCTGCACCTGCGGCGCGAGGCGCGCGCCGGCGTCGGTGACGACGATCGGCGCCACGGGCGCTCCGCCATCGGCCGGGGAGATCGGCGCGGCGCGGTGGCCGCACCCGGCGAATCCGAGCGCGAAAAGCAGGATAGGGACAGTCCTGCATTTCCGCGTTTCGAACCCACGCTCGCTCATTCCTCGCCTCCACCGGCGCGCGCCTCGGGGCTGTCGGGCGGCACCGGCATCGGGCCGGGAGGATAGGCCACTCCCGGCTTGGGCACGTAGGTGGTAATCGGCTTCTTCGTCTTTCCGAGGATGTTGCCCTCGAGGACGTTGATCGGCAGCGGCGGGTCCAGCTCGTACCAGTAGCCGCGCGACGGCAGCCGCAGCTCGTACACGTCGTCCTTCCACAGGAATTGCCGCGCGAAGTTGAGCGCGCGATCGCCGATGATCTTCACCGGCCGGTGCTGGAGCACGAAGGAGAACAGCCGCACCGCGAGGTGGTTCATCAAGCGGTGGCAGCCGTGGGAATACTTGTCCTGCTTGATCGACAGGATCTCCGACGAGCCGTGCACGCGCACACCGTTGTCCCAATCCTCCTTGCCGTCTTTTCCCGGGACCACGTTGTAGGCGGCGACGAGGCCATAGGCCGACAGGTAGCCCGGGCCCACCTCGTCGTAATTGACCACCAGCTGGCTCTGCCGATTGACCACCTTGTCCTTCACCAGGGCGCGCACCGGCGTCGAGTTGGGCGCGATCCACACCGGCCCCGACACCACGTGCCGCCACACCCGCGGCCCGATGTCCGACCCCTTGTAGCGGAAATACTCGTAGCCGTTGGAGGCGAGGTCGCTCCGCCAGCCGCCGATGGTGGTGCGCCACTTGACCAGCGGGATGAGCTGGCCGCGGTACTTCACCCGCATCGTCAGCATCGGGTAGTGCTTGCGCGGCGGCCCCTGCGGGCGCCCCTTCTCGTCGAAGGGCGGGTCGTAGATCACGTCGCCGCGGTCCACCTCGACGGAGAGGTCCATGTCGGGCGAGTAGTACTCCGGCACCGCCGGCAGGCGCACCGCGGCGCGCAGCCACTGGAAGTCCTCGGCGGGGTGGCGCTGGAAGAAGGCGAGCGCGTGGGCAGGCGTGTCGAGGCCGAGTTGCGCGAGCGTGGCGCGCCTCGCCTCGTCCACCATGTTGCGCACCGGCAGGGTCTGCCCCGAGGCGCCCTGGTAGGTGGCCTCGATCGAGCCATCCTCGAGGACGTTGGCCGCCGAGACGACGCGCTCGGTGATCGTGCGCACCAGCGCCGCGTAGTCGTTGTCGAGGAGCCGCTTGCCGAGCGCGGCCATCGTGTCGGGGCGGAGCGCGGCGGCGTCGTAGAGCTTGTGCTTGTGCTGGAAGCGGATCACCGCGGTGCGCATCGCCTCGTCGAAGCGGCCGGGCGCGTGCCTCGCCCTCGGCGCGAAGAGCGACTCGCAGAGCAGGCGCTTCTCCACCTCGCCGAACGCGGTGCGCTGCGCGAGCGCCTTCTGCAGCCCCTTCGCCTCGTCGGCCAGGCGCGGGTCCTGGATCGTGGTCATCTCGGCCAGCGTCGCGGCGTGGGCGTCCAGGCGCAGCTTCTCGAACTTGCGCGCGAGCGCGTCCACCCGCGCGGTCTCCTTCGCCTCGGCCTTCGCCTCGCGCGCCGGGATCGACGGCACCGCCGCGATCGCCGCGAGGTCGACGCCCGCGCAGGCGTCCTTCTCGTCGGCGAGGAAGCGCGCGCGCAGCACCGGCAGCGTGGGCGGGATGCCATACAGCTCGAGGAAGTTGTGCTCGCCGTGCGGCAGCGGCTGGCCGTCGGCGTCGGCGGTGTCGGCGGCGAGGCCGAGGTAGACGGCGCGGTAGCGGTTGGTCAGCACGCCGCCCTCGCCGTCGGGGGCCTCGGTGAAGATGTAGGGCGTCCACTGGTCGCGCAGATCGATCAGCGTGAGCCCCGCGCGCACCGCCTCCTCGGCGTCGACGATCCGCTCCTGGCCGTCCACCACGATCAGCGCGCGGCGCTCCGGCGGCAGGTCGGCGCGGGCCGGCAGCGACGG
>JAJXSP010000170.1 GCA_021784515.1 Myxococcales bacterium
CGGCGAGCGCCTGGGCCGACGGCGCGCGGCTCGGCGCCTCGGGCGGCTGGTCCGCGCGCGGCTCCTGGACCCGCTCCAGCCCCACCTTGAGCAGCTCGATCGCCCGCGCGTGGAGCCGCGAGGCCCACGACTTCGACAGGCCCAGCGCGCCGCCCGCCTCCTCGAGCGTCTTCTCCTCGAAGTAGTACAGCTCGATGAGCCGCCGCTCCTTGTCGGGCAGCTGCCCGAGCGCGCTCCGCAGCGTGCGCTCCACCTCGCGCTGCTCGAGCCGCTCCTGCGGCGGCGGCGCCCCGTCGGGCAGGCCCTGCTCGTCCTCGAGCTCGAGCGCGGCGACGAACACCGCCGCCACGCCGCCGAGCGCCTCGGCCAGGTCGCGGACGTCGTCCTCGAGGGCGCGCCCACCCTCGCGGAAGCGCGCCTCGCCCGTGTCGCGGTCGGAGAGGTTCTGGAGGTAGGCCGCCGCGCGCTCCTCGAAGCGCGCGCGCGCGTACTCGCCGCGGGGCAGCCAGCCCATGCCGCGCAGCCCGTCGAAGATCGCGCCGCGCACACGGTAGTAGGCGAAGGTCGTGAAGCTCGCGCCGTGGCGCCCGTCGTACCGCTCCGCCGCCTCGAGAAGACCCTGCGTGCCGTAGGCGACCAGGTCGTCGAACTCGATCTCCCGCGGCAGCTGGTCCTTCACGCGCGCGGCGATGGCGCGCACGTAGGCGAGGTTGTCGGCGACGAGGCGCTTCTTGTCCACCGCCGGGGGCCGCGCCGCCTCCTTGCGGCCCGCCGCGGGCTGGCTCTCTTTGGGGCTCGGGTGCGGCTGGGCGGGCGGGCGCATGCGAACCGGGAGTCCGACGGTATCCCGACGGGAGCGCGGGGGTCAAGGCGCCCGGGAAAACATGGTAGATTGCGCGGCATGTCGAAGACGTACCGCTGCCCGGCGTGCCAGAACGAGGTCGACCGGGGCGCGATCGTCTGTTCGAACCCGGCGTGCCGGAAGGAGCTGGCCTTCTGCTCGCACTGCCGCGACATCACCACCTACGCCGTCGTCGGGCGCGGCGTGGGCCGCTTCGGCCGCGACCGCTTCCGCTGCGACCGCTGCGAGCGCATCGGCCAGAAGTGCCTCACCTGGGCCGCGGGCGGCTACTGCAACGGCCTGGCGCGCACCGGCGACCGGTGGGACCAGCCGCTGTGCGCGAACTGCAACGAGCGCGTCGGAGAGCTGGGCCGCACCGTCGTGGGCTGGACGTTGATCGGCGCCTTCGGGGGGCTGCTCAAGCCGAGGAAGTGATGGCCGCGGTGGCCGGACAGATCGGGCTGTCGCTCGAGGACGCGGCGCGGATCCTGGCGCCGTTCGACCTCAAGCCCCGGCGGGTGCGTGCCCTCGCCTCGGGCGCGACGAGCGCGCGCTGCCGCGTCGAGACCGACGGCGGCCCGATCCTCCTCCGCCTCGACGAGGGGCGCACCGAGGCGGACCTGCGCTGGGAGGGCGCGCTGCTCTGGCACCTCGGCGCGCGCGGCTACCCGACGCCGCAGCCGCTCCGCCGCGCCGACGGGCGGCCCTTCGTCGCGCACGGCGGCCGGTGGGTCACCGCCTTTCCATGGGTCGCCGGCGCGGCGATCGATGAGGCGGCGATCACCCCCGCGCGCTGCGGCGCGGTCGGCGGGGTCCTTGCTGCGTTGCACAACGCCGGCGCCGGCTTCCCCGAGCGCCGCGACGGGAACGGCGCCTTCGAGCGCATGGTGCAGCGCATCGACCAGCGCCGCTCCGAGCCGCGACGGGCGGAGGTGATGCCGCTCGTCGACGAGGAGATCGCCTTCGCGCGGGCGCACCGCGCCGCCGCGCTGCCGTCGGGCGTCATCCATGGCGACCTCATGCCCGGCAAGGTGCGGTGGCGCGGCGGCCAGCCAATCGTCGTCGACTTCGAGCAGGCCGGCTGCGGGCGCTTCGCCTACGACCTCGCGGTGGCGCTGCTCGGGTGGTGCTTCGCCGCGGGCGACCTCGACGAGGCGCGCGCCCGCGCCCTCCTCGGCGGCTACGGCGCGGTCCGCCCCGTCGCGCCCGAGGAGCGAGCGGCGCTGTGGGTGGAGGCGCGCCTCGCCGCGCTGCGCTCGCTCGCCGCTCGCGGCGGTGGGCGCGAGGACCTCGACGAGGACCTCGCGCGCCTCGATCGGCTGCGCGCGCTCGGGGCCGACGGCCTCGCGGCGCGGCTCGGCCTCGACGCCGCTCCCGACGGCGACGCGGTCAACCGGGGCGCGAACCGATGACCGCGTCGAGGTAGCGGCGCAGAAGCTCGCGCTTGCCGTCGTCGAGCTCGAGCCAGCGGATCCCGAGGTCGCCCGGCGGCTCGCGGTTCGCCCACACCACCTGCCCGCGGGCGCGGAGCGCCGAGCCGTCGAGGTCGGGGAAGTTGACCACCAGCTCCACCACCGTGCCCACCTCCGCCAGCTCGGCGGTGGCGATGCTCAGACCGCCGAGCGAGATGTTCTGCACGCGGTGGGGCGCGTGGTCGCCGCCGGGCAGCTCGACGAGCGCGTTCACCTCGTAGCGCGGGTAGCGGCGCTGCTCGTCGCTCGCCGCGCAGGCGCCACGGTCGCTGCTCATGCGGGCGAAGCTACCATGGCCGCGCCGCGCTGCTACGGGATGAGGTGCGCCACGCCGGTGGTCGCCTGCGTGCCGAGGAACGCGTTCGACTGGCGGATCGCGTCGGGATCGTCGCTCACGACGAAGTGCCCGTCGTAGATCTCGTCGCCGCTGGCGTTGGTCGGCACGCGGTACTCGCACAGCACGCCCGTCGCCGCGCCGCCCGCCACGTTCGACGCCAGCGGCACCGTGCCCCACGTCAGCCCGGTGAGCGGCAGGTCGGGGATCGGCTCCGCCATCAGGCCCACCGGCTGCGTGCCCATCGCGAGCGTGAAAGCCTTGATCGTCGGAATCGGGGTGTAGTGATCGACGATCCCGAGGCTGTGGAAGATCGACTTGGGAGCCTGCCCGGGCGGCGGCTCGCGGAAGAAGCGGCGCGCGTAGTTTCCCGGGTCGCTCGACTCGAGGAACGTCTGCAGCAGGCCGAGGAACGGGTGGAACTCGTCCACCGGCTCGTTGAGCAGCGCCGCCACCAGCATCGGGATGTTCTTCGGCTCGGTCTTGCCGAGGAGCGCCAGCACCAGGTTCGCGCCCGCGCCCGAGAGCACGGCGCCCTTCACCTCGGGCTCGAACGCGAGGAAGAGCGGCCCGGTCAGCCCGCCCTGCGAGTGGCCCTTGAAGTAGATCTTCGACGGGTCGAACTTGATCGGCTTGCCGGTCTTCGGCGCGGCGTCGACGGAGAACCCCTTCACCAGCCGCAGCAGCTGGAAGTCGTCGAGGCCGCCCTGCTTCGCGTTGTCGCGGGCGGCGACGATGTTGTTGAAGTTGAAGAAGGTGAGATCGGGGTCCGACATCGTCGGGTCGCGCGGCCCGTGCAGCACCTGGTCGATGGAGATCATCGCCATGTGCGTGATCAGGTTGCCCGCCGCGTCGGAGATGTTGGCCGCGTCGGCGCCCTCGCCGTCGTCGATGAAGGTGGTGTAGCTGCCGCCGGTGCCGTGGGCGTAGATCACCACCGGCCAGCCCGCGGCCGGCATGTCGGCCTGCGGGATCGTGACGGCGAAGCGCAGCTTCTCGGTGCGCACCACCTGCGGCTTGCCGTCGGCGCCGAGGTGGATCCTGCCGCCGGTGTTGAAGTAGGGCGGATCGCCCTCCTGGAAGTTCGGCGCCTCGTAGGTGCCCTCGAAGTGGTCGTAGACGTGGGGGACCGACTCGATGAACGCGAAGTCGGCCACCGTCGGCGCGGGCGCCTGCGCGTAGACCGCGTCGCGGAGCGCCTTCATGATCGAGGTGGCGTCCTGGGTGGTGAAGACCGTCGCCGACACGACGTGCGCAGCGTCGATGCCGATCGCGGCGGCCGCCCCCTGTGGGAGCGCGTCGTGGTAGCGCTTGTCGGCGATCACCGGTTCGCCCGCCGCGCCGCGCAGCCCGTCGGTGAGCACCGCCGCGTAGGTGGTGCTCTCGCGCAGCGGGAAGCCCGGCTCGGGCAGCAGCGCGAGCCAGTTCGGTCCGATGAAGTTGCCGAAGTCGGCGCTGAACCGGACGCGCACCGGCGTGCGCTTGCCGTAGGTCGGGCTCGACGGCGTGACGTCGGCGATGAAGGCGCTCGCGCCGGCGGCCACCGACGCGGCCGGGTCTCCCGGGAGCGTCGCCGGATCGATCGCGCCGTCGAAGCGGAAGTAGGCGGCGGCGTTGGTGCCGAAGCCGCCGAGCGGCTCGTCGCCGATCGTCTTCAGGTAGGTGGCGATGATGCCGCCGGGGTTGGTGAAGCCGCCGAGGTCGAGCCGGCGCTTCCCGTCGGCGCCGACGACGGTGCGCGCATCCGACGGCCAGGGCAGCGCGAAGAAGTCGGCGCGGCCGGGCGTGTCGTCGTAGAGCGCGGTGACGCTCGGTCCGGCGGTGGGCGGTGGTGGCGGCGGCGTCCCGCAGCCGACCAGGAGCAGGAGCGTCGCAAGGAGGTGCGCTTTCACGCCGGCAAAGTATCACCTCGACGGTGGCGGGTCACCTGGCGGACCGCCGGACGATCGGGCGATCTGCCTCGTGGAGCGCGGGCGCAGCCCCGGGATCTCCCCCTGGTGGGCGAGCCTCGAGAAGCCGCGCTTCCGGATCACCGAGTGCCACATCGCCTTCTTGTACACGTCACCGGCGAGCAGCGAGACGATGATCGAGCAGACGGTCGGGTTCGATCCGGACGCGATGAGGATCCGCCGCAGGTTCTCGCCGTAGAACTCGTGCACCAGCTTCTTGAACAGGTCGGCCCCCGCCAGCGCGCGCTCCTCGTAGCGCGCGAAGCGCTCGGCGCGGAAGTCGTCCGCGGCGAGCGCCTCGTCGATCGCCTCGGCGGCGTACTTGCCGCTCTGCATCGCCATCAGCACGCCCGTCGAGAAGAGCGGATCGATGAAGGCCGCCGAGTCGCCGGCGAGCAGGAAGCGGTCGCCGTAGAAGCGGGTGGCGCGGTAGGACCAGTTGCCGGTCGTCTCGATCGGCCGCACGCGCGTCGCCCCGTCGAGGATCTTGCGGATCTCGCGCTGCTCCGCGAGCGCGCCCTCGTACAGCTCGGCCGGCGACATGCCCTTGCGCGCCAGCGTGTACGACTTCTCGAACACCACGCCGACGGAGGTGACGTCGCCGCGGAAGGGGATGAGCCACCACCAGCCGCCGTCGAAGAGGAGGAGGGTGAAGTTGCCCTCGTCGACGCCGGGCTCGCGCCGCGCGTTCTGCCAGTGCGTGTAGCAGGCGACGTTGGTGGTGATCGCCTCGTCGGGCACCTTGAGCTGGTGCGCGGTGGCGACCAGCGCGTCGCGGCCGGTCGCGTCCACGAACATCGGCGCCTCGACGGTGAACTCGCGCCCGTCGGGGCCGCGCGCCAGCACCTCGACGCGGTCGGGGTGGAAGGCGACCTTTCCGACCGAGGTCTCCTCGCGCACCTCGGCGCCGAGCCGCCGCGCGTTGTCGAGCAGCAGCTGGTCGAAGTCGCCCCGCGGCACCTGGTAGGCGTAGGGGTTGTGCGCGTCGATGGCGCAGTCGAAGTAGTAGGTGAAGGACTCGCCCGACTCCTCGTGCAGGATGCGCGCGCCCGGCTTGTGGAGGTAGCGGCGGTCGATCTCGTCGAAGACGCCCAGCTCGCGGTAGAGGTCGCCGCCGAAGGGGAGCAGCGATTCGCCGAGGTGGAAGCGGGGGAAGCGCTCGCGCTCGAGCACGAGCACGCTGCGCCCGCGCTGGCGGAGGAAGCTCGCCGTGCTGGAGCCAGCCGGCCCGCCGCCGGCGACGATGACATCGGGGTTCGACATGCGCGTCCTGATAATGGCGTTGCGCGGGCCGCGCCAGCCGACGGGGGGCGGCGCGCTCGATCAGCCGCCGCGAACGACGTGCGCGGCGCTACGCTTCGTCGCAGTCGGCGAGGAAGCGCTTGAGGAGGCCGTCGACCATCAGGTTGCGCTCCTGCGCGCCGTAGCGGTTCGCGCGGTAGCCCGACTGGATCTCCTCGAACTTCGTCTTCGCCTCGACGAGCAGCGCGCGGAAGTGCGGCACCTTGGCGCCCACCTCCTTCTGGTTCTTCACGAAGAAGGCGACCAGCGCCGCGGCGGTGATGCCGGTGACGAGGATCCCGAGCGGCCCGGTGAGCGCGAAGCCGAGGCCGATGCGCAGCGCGACCAGCCCGGCGGCGCCGATGGCGGCGCGCTTGAGCCCCTGCTCGCCGGTGAGCGTGTCCTTCGCCAGCGACGCCATCTGCCCCGAGGCCATCACCAGCGCGACGAAGTTGAGCTTGTTCGTCTTCCAGGCGCGCTCGTAGTAGTCCTTGATCGCCTGCTTGACGAACTGGTCGAAGGTGTCGAACGCGGCCTGGTTCGTGGTCGCCTCGTCGCGCGGCTGCTCGGACATGTGGGCGAACCTAACAACGAAGCGCGACGTTGGAAAGCCGCGCTCCGCCGCGCGCCTCAGCCGAGGCGGTGCATGAGGGCGTGGTAGACCGGTCCGACGATCGGCAGCGCGTCGGCCACGGCGCCGGCGAGGTCCCAGTAGTCGCGGTGGGAGATGATCTTGCCGTCGCGCAGCTTGAGGTGGGTCACGCCGTCGATGCGGATCGTCGGGCCGACCTTCGGCCGCATGGTCATCGTCCAGGTCAGGAACACCTGGTCGAGGTGCCACGCCACCTCGGCGACGGAGAAGCGCAGCTCCTGGGCGCGGGCGATGATGCGCCGGTTCGCTTCGAGGAAGGCGTTCCATCCGGCGAACGACTGGATCGGGTCCTGGAACGTCAGCCCCGGGTCGTAGAGCGGCTCCATCCGCCGCAGGGCCTCCTCCGGGTCGCGATCCGCGCCGACGCTGAACGCCTCCAACGCCTCGCGAATCGCGTGTGCAACCTTCTCGGTAGACATGCGAGGTTCATAGGACCGCGGGCGCGCCGCGCAACCATCGGGCGCGCATCGCCGTCGCGCGAGCGAGGCCCGCGTTGAAAAGCGGCCGCCGCTCCGACAAACTCCCCCGGATGGTTTCGCCGCGGGCTCGACACTCCCTGCGCCTGCGTTCGCTTGGCTCACGGCGCCTTCGGCGCGGGCTCCGGTCGCCCACGCGCCGGGTGGTCGCATGGCTGCTCCTGCTCGCGGGCTCGGCGAGGGCCGACCAGCGCCTCGTCGAGGCCGCCGGAGCGCTCGAGCGCGGCGCGGACGTCGAGGCGGCGCGGCTCGGCCGCTCGGCGAAGCCGCGCGACGACGGCGAGCTGGTGATCGCGCGCGTCGAGGTGCGCACCGGCCGCATCGCCGAGGCGGAGCAGCGCCTGCGCGCGATCCTCGCCCGCGACCCGCGCCACGTCGATGCGCGGATCGAGCTCGGCCGCCTGCTCCGCGCGACCGGGCGCCCACAGCTGGCGAAGCCGATCTGGAACGGCTTCTTCGACGACTACGAGCAGGGGCGCATCGACAAGCGCTCGGCCCACGAGCTTTGCGCGGTGGCGATCGCCGCGCGCTACCTCGGCAGCTACCAGGACGCCAACGCGGTCTTCAAGGACGCCGTGGACGCCGACCCGAGCTACGAGCCGGCGCACGTCGAGTGGGGCGACACCTTCCTCGAGAAGTACGCCGTCGGCGAGGCGGAGCAGGACGCGCTCGCCGCGCTGAAGCTGCGGCCCGACGATCCCGAGGCGCACCTGCTCCTGGCGCGGGTGAAGCTGGAGCAGAGCTACGACGTGGCCGCGGCGCTGAAGGAGCTCACGGCGGCGCTGCGCGTGAACCCGCGCCACACGGGCGCCCTCGCGCTGCGCGCCGAGCTCTGCGCCGACAACGAGGAGTACGCCGCCGCCGGCAAGCTCGCCCGCGCCGCGCTCGCCGTGGACCCGAAGGACGAAGGCGCCCACGCCGTGCTCGCCGCGATCGCCGCGCTCCACGACGACGCCAAGGCCTTCGCCGTCGAGCGTGACGCGGTGCTCGCGGTCGACCCGCGGGCGAGCGGCTTCTTCCACCGCGTCGCCGAGTCGCTGGTCAAGCAGCACCGCTACGTCGAGGCGAACGACCTCGAGCAGGAGGCGCTCAAGCTCGTGCCCGACGACGCGGTGGCCCTCGGGGCGATCGCGCAGAATTGGCTGCGGCTGGGCGGCCACGAGAAGGAGGGGCTCGAGGCGCTCCACCGCGCCTGGGCGCGCGACGACTACAACGTCCGCACGCACAACCTCCTCAACCTGTTCGAGGACTGCCGCTCGGCGCGGCCCGGGGAGCGCTGCGACCTCGGCGTGATCCCGAAGGAGTACGAGACCGTCGCGGCCGGCCCGTTCCAGCTGCGGGTGCCGAAGCAGGAAAAGGAGGTTCTGGAGAAAATCGTTCCTCCGATGGTTTCGGAGGAATGGAAGGAATTGACGGCCCGCTACGGCTTCACGCCCGAGGGCCCCCTGGCGATCGAGCTGTACGCCGATCCCAGTCACTACGCGGTGCGCACCGTCGGGCTGCCCGGGCTGGAGGCGCTCGGCGTCACCTTCGGGAAGATCGTCACCGGGCGCTCGCCGTCGGAGGGGCGGTTCAACTGGGGGATGATGTTGTGGCACGAGGTCGGCCACGTCTTTTCGATCCAGCTGTCGCGGGCGCGCGTGCCGCGCTGGTTCACCGAGGGGCTGGCCGAGTACGAGACGGCGCGGCACGACCCGAGCTGGACGCGCCACACCCACGCCGAGCTGGCGGAGGCGCTGCAGGGCGGGCGGCTGCTCTCCGTCGGCGAGCTGAACACCGGCTTTCTCCACGCACGCACGGTGAGCGGGATGGTGGTGGCCTACCACGAGGCGGCCGAGGCGGTGGCGTTCCTGATCCGCCGCTTCGGGTTCGAAAAGGCGGTCGAGGCGCTCCGGCTCTACGGCGCGGGGAAGGAGACGCCGGCGGTGCTCCGCGCCGTCACCGGGCTGGACGTGCCGGCGTTCGACGCCGCCTTCCGCGAGGCCCTGCGCGCGCGCCTCAAGGTGTACGAGGGGCAGTTCATCCTGCGGTCGTCGGACTTCGCGGATCTCGACGGGCTCGCCGCGCAGGCGAAGGAGCGCCCGGCCGATGGCCGCGTGCAGGCGCTCTACGCGCTCGCGCTCCTGCACGACGCCCACGATCTCCAGCGCGCCGAAGAGCAGCTGAAGAAGGCGCGCGCCGCGGGCGCCCCGACGAAGGAGGCGCTCTTCGCCGCCGCCGAGATCATCCTCGCCGGGAAGGACTGGGCCGCCGGGCAGCAGGCGCTCGAGACGCTGATCAAGGCCGGCGGCGACGGCTACGACGCGCGGATGAAGCTGGCCGAAACGCTGGTGCACCTCGGGCGGCCGGCCGAGGCGCTGCGCGAGGCGGCGCTGGCGAAAACGCTGGACCCCGAGAATTCCGAGCCCTACGAGCTTTCGGCGAAGATCCTGCTTTCCCAGAAGCGCGAGGACGAGGCGATCCCGGAGCTGTTCGCGGCGGCGCGCCTCGACGTGCACGACCCGTCGCTGCCGGCGCTGCTGGTCGAGAAGCTGGCGGCGCGGGGGCGCTGGAAGGAGGTGCGCGAGGCGGCGGCGCTGGGGGCGTGGATCACGCCGATGGACGCGGCGATGCGCACGCAGGCGGGGCGGGCGGCCCTCGCGCTGTCCGACCCGGCGGGCGCGGTGCGCGAGCTGGAGATCGCGCTCGCCTGCGCGCCGAAGAGCCCGGGGTCGGTGCGCGGCCTCCTCGCCCGCGCCCTCGACGCGGTGGGCGACCACGCGCGCGCCCGCCGCGAGGCGACCGAGGCGCTCAAGCTGGCGCCCGAGGATCCCGACGCGCGCGCGGTGCTCGGCGGCCGGTAGGACCTCGGCGGCGCCTACCCGACGCGCAGCACCTCGGCCAGGGCGCGCACCAGGGTCGCCAGGGGCACCGGCTTCTCGAGGAAGCGGTCGGCGCCCGCGGCGAGCGCCTCGCCGCGCAGGGCCGGCGCGGAGCCAAGGACGATCACCGGCAGGTGGCGCAGGCGCGACACCGCGCGCACGCGCCGAGCGACCTCCAGCCCGTCGATGATCGGCAGCGCGGCGTCGCAGAGGAGCAGCTCGAACGTGTGCTTCTCGAGGACGCTGAGTGCCTCGGCGCCGTCCTGCACGTGGTCGAAGGAGAAGCGCGCCTCCGCCGGCAGCTGGAGCCGCGCGCGGAGGCCGGTGTTGATCCCCGAGGCGAGGAGGTTGGCGATGAAGGGATCCTCCTCGGCGACGAGGACGCGGATCACCCGAGGAGCGCTCACGGCTTCCTTGTAGCGCGCCGATCGGCCGCCGGCAAACGGCCGGGGTCAACCGGGGACGGTCGCCGGGGACGCGCTCGCGGCTGGGAGGCGCACGGTGAACGTGGTGCCGCGGCCGAGCTGGCTGTCCACGTCGATCCCGCCGCCGTGCTCGACGACGATCTGGTGCGTGAGCGCGAGGCCGAGGCCGGTGCCGCGCGCCTTGGTCGAGAAGAACGGCTCGAAGATCCGCGCGCGGTGCTCGTCGGCGATGCCCTCGCCGGTGTCGGCGATCGTCACGCGCACCTCGCCCGCCTCCGACGACGTGGCGACGGTGATCCGCCCGCCGCCCTTCATCGCCTCGGCGGCGTTGCGCAGGAGGTTGAGCAGCGCCTGGCGCAGCTGGTTCTCGTCGGCCGGCACCGGCGGCAGGTCGCCGTCGAGCCGCGACTCGACCGCGATCCCCTTTTTGGCCAGCTCCTCGCGCACGAAGGCCAGCACCGACGAGACGATCGCGTTCAGGTCCTCGCGCTCGAGGCGCGGCCGCGGCAGTCGCGCGAAGCGGAGGTACTCCTCGGTGATGTCGCCGAGGCGGTCCACCTCCTTGATGATCGCGCGCACCAGCACGCGCGCCTCCTCGCCGTCGCCCTCGCGCACCGAGTCCAGCTCCTCCTCGAGCAGCTCCGCGTTGAGCCCGATCGAGGAGAGCGGGTTGCGCACCTCGTGGGTGATCTGCGCCGCGATCTTGCCGACGGCGGCCAGCCGCTCGGAGCGGATCAACCGCTGCTCGCGCTCCTCGAGCGCCGCGGCCATCGCGTTGAACTCGCGCGCCAGGGTGCCGATCTCGTCGCTGGCGCGCGCGTCGACGCGCTGCTGGTAGTCGCCGCGGGCGAGCTGCTGCGCGCCCGCCGCCAGCCGCTTGAGCGGAACCAGCGCGCGCTGCACGAAGGCCAGCACCGCCAGCAGCACCGCCAGCGCGAGCGCGGCCAGCCCCACCGTCGCCCACAGCGTGCGCCGCTCGTCGCGCTCCAGCTTCGCCTCGGCCTCCTGCTCGCGCCCGCGCAGGTCGCGGGTGAGGTCGCCGAGGTCCTTCT
>JAJXSP010000171.1 GCA_021784515.1 Myxococcales bacterium
GGCCGAGGGCGCGGGCGAGCAGCTCCTTGCAGCCGCCGCCGGAGGGGATGAGCCCGACGCCCGCCTCGACGAGCCCCATGTACAGCTCGGCGTGCGCGCGCGCGGCCGTGCCCTGCATCGTGATCTCGGCGCCGCCGCCGAGAGCGAGCCCGAACGGCGCGGTCACCACCGGCACCTCGCAGTAGCGCATGCGGGCGAGCGCGTCCTGCAGCTCCTTGGCCGCCTGGTCGATCGCCGCCCAGTTCTTCTGCCCCGCCGCGACGAGCACCACGAAGATGTTGGCGCCCGCCGAGAAGGCCTCGGTCGACTGGTTGCCGACGACGAGCCCGGCGAAGTCCTTCTCCGCGCGCTCGACCGCCGTGTTCATCATCTTGATCACGTCGCCGTCGATCGCGTTCATCTTCGTGTGCAGCTCGAGGCACGCGACGCCGTCGCCGAGGTCGATCAGCGAGGCGCCGTCGTTGCGCGCGATCTCCTTGCAGGCGCGCAGGTCGATCGCCCGCGGCGAGGTCGGCACCGGCTGGTCGCCCTTGGCGCGCACATCGAAGTAGGTGGGGTGCGCGACGTCGCCGCCGTAGAAGCGCTCGCGCCCCGCGGCCAGCATCTCCTTCACCCAGCCCGCCGGCGCGAAGCCGTCCTTCTCCATCCTCTCGACGGTGGCGCGCACGCCGAGCGCGTCCCACAGCTCGAACGGTCCGAGCTCCCAGGCGAAGCCCCAGCGCATGGCGCGGTCGATGTTCACCACGTCGTCCGCGATCGCTTCGTCTTCTTGGCCCATGCGGCGCGAGGCGTAGGCGAGCGTCGCGGCGGTCGCCTGCCACGCGAGCTTCGCCGCCTTGTCGTCGCCGGCGAGCACCGCCTTCGTGCGCGCGCCCGCGTCGCCCGCGCCCTTGGCCGCCGACAGCGAGGCGAACTTCGCCTTCTGCTTGCCGCGGTAGGTCATCGTCTGGAGATCGAGCGCGACGACGCCGTCCTTCATCTTTCGGTAGAAGCCGCCGCCCGTCTTATCGCCGAGCATCTTGTGATCGACCATCTTCTGGAGCGGCGCCGGGATGCGGAACACCTCGCGCTGCTCGTCGTTGGGCAGGTTGTTGAAGCAGTTCATGGACACGTCGACGAGCACGTCGAGGCCGACGAGATCGGCGGTGCGGAACACGGCCGACTTGGGGCGGCCCATCGCCGGCCCGAAGATCGCGTCCACCTCCTCGACGGTGAAGCCGCCGTCTTCGGCGGAACCCTGGGAGGGTTCCGCGCCTCCCGCGCCGGCGGGTCCCGGCAAAGCCGTGCCACGCCCACGCGATCCGAGCGCGACGTGGAGCAGGTTCATCATCGCGAAGGTGCCGATGCGGTTGGCGACGAAGTTCACCGTGTCGTGGCCGAAGACCACGCCCTTGCCGAGCACGTCCTCGGCGAAGCGCGCGAGGCGGGCGACGACGGC
Organism: Myxococcales bacterium; assembly: GCA_021784515.1. Lineage (GTDB taxonomy): Bacteria > Myxococcota_A > Polyangia > Palsa-1104 > SHYY01 > SHYY01. The sequence goes on from JAJXSP010000171.1 coordinate 1,439, forward strand.
GGGGTCGGTGTCGGCGCCGGCGACCAGCTCGAGGAGCTTCATGTAGCGCGGCGGGTTGAAGAAGTGCGTGACGAGGAAGCGCTTGCGGAAGGCGTCGCTCCGCCCCTCCATGAGCTTCTGGATCGGCAGCCCCGAGGTGTTCGAGGTGACGATGGTGTGAGCGTTCACCAGCGACTCGAGCTTCGCGAAGAGCGCGCGCTTGATCGCGATGTCCTCCTTCACGACCTCGATCACGAGATCGGCCTTCGCCGCGACGGCGAGGTCGTCGTCGAAGTTGCCGATCCGGATGTGGTCGGCGTCGCGCGGCGTGTAGAAGGCGGCCGGCTTCGCCTTCAGCGCGCGCTCGAGGCCGCCGCGCGCGAAGGCGTTGCGGTCTTTGCCGTCGCCGGGCGGCACGATGTCGAGGAGAAACACGTCGAGGCCGGCGCCCGCGAGGTGCGCCGCGATGCCGCTGCCCATCACGCCCGCGCCGAGGACTGAGACCTTCCGGAATCGTTCGCTCATGGGGGATCCTTTCGTAAAGAGGCGCGGGCCGATGCCGGATCGCGCCGGCCGACCGGGCGGACGACGGGGGAGCAGCGCTCCGCGCCTCTTCTGGCGCCGGGAGCTTACTCGACGGCGGCGGGGAGTGAAAGTCGTTCGCCGCGGCGTCCCCCCGTTCTCCTTGCGCCCTCCGTTCGGGCGCATAGAACCGGGCCGCGACAACCGCCTGGAGAAGACGACATGAGCATGAAGCGGACGTGGATCGCCGTGTTGCTGGTCGCCGGGTGCGGCGACACCGGCACCGACATGGGGGTGACGCCGACCGACGGGCCGGAGGGCCCGGACATGAGCGCGGCGGTGGTCGACATGGCCGCTGCGGTGGGCGACATGGCCGCGCCCACCGGCGACATGGCCGCGCCCACCGGCGACATGGGTGACGCGGGCGCGCCGATCGGCGATGCGGCCGCCCGCGACGGCGCCCTCCCCGACGGCGCCCTCCCCGACGGCGGCGAGCCGGCCCGCGGCGAGTACCTCGTCAAGCACGTGCTGTTCTGCGGCTCCTGCCACACCACGCCCGACGCGATGGGCAACGCGTCGATGGACCCGACGAAGTTCCTCGCCGGCGGGCGCGTGTTCACCGTCACCGGCGGCGACGCGGGGATGATCACCATCCGCGTCCCGAACATCACGCCCGACAAGGCCACGGGCATCGGCAACTGGGGCACCGATCAGCTCCGCAACGCGATCAAGATGGGCGTGGACAATACGGGGCGCCCGCTCTTCCCGATCATGCCGTACTACCAGTTCGCGCTGCTCAGCGACGACGACGCCACCGCGATCGCGGTCTACCTGAAGACGATCGTGACCGCGCAATCGAACGCGGTCGCCGCCAATCCCGCGCTGCTTCCGATGCCGGCGCCGGCGCTCGACGACACGAAGATCCCGCACACCACGCTGGCGGCGAACGACCCGAACTTCGCCTCGGCGGAGCGCGGCCGCTACCTCGTCAAGGTCTCGTGCACCGAGTGCCACACGATGCACAACGCGTCGCCGTTCCCGTCGGTGCTCGACCTGTCGAAGGCCTACGCCGGCGGCGAGACGTTCCCGCTCGCGCCCGGGTTCACCACCGTGTCGGCGAACATCACCCCGGACGCGACGGGCCTTCCGGGCTGGACCGCCGGCGACGTCAAGAACACGCTCCTTTTGGACAAGGAGAAGGGCACCGGCCGCACCCTCTGCCCGCCGATGCCGGGAGGCGCGAACGCGGCCGGCGGCATGACCGACGGCGACCTCACGGACGTCTCGAACTTCGTCCACACGCTGCCGCCGATCAAGAACGGCCCCTTCGGCTGCACCGACGGCGGCGTCCCCTTCGGCGCCCCGGACGGCGGGCTGTAACCCTAGCCGGTCAGGACCAGCACGGCTGCCGCGGCGGCGAGCACCAGGAGCGCCGCCGCGGCGATCATCATCGCGGGGGAGGGCGCCCCTCGACGCCGCCGCGCGGGCGAGATCCGCGTCGCCGCCTGCGGCCCATCGAAGTCGCTGTGCCGCGGCGCCCTCGCCGTCTCGTAGTTGCTCTCCGACGGCATCGATCGCCCCGTGACCTCCCTCGACCGATCGAGCTGCGGCGTCGGCAGCGCCGCGCGGACCGCGGCATGAGGCACCGCGGGCGAGGTCTGCATCGATGGAGTCGGCGTCGGCACCGGGCCGAGGATGGCGGGCAGGGGCGCGGCCTCGGCGGCGAGCGCCTCCAGCTCGGACAGCTCGCGCGGGATGGTGCGCGTACCGTCGGTGGTCGTATCGCCGCCGTCGTCGGCGCCGGCGATCGAGGGCAGCGACACCGCCTTCATCGTCAGCGTCGGACCGGGGCGACGCGGCGCGAACAGCGCGGCCATCATCTCCACGAGGTGGTGCGGGCGGACGCGCCGCTGGTGCACCACCGCGTCGAGCGCGGAGGCCATCTCCTCGGCGAACTGGAAGCGCAGCTCGGGATCCAGCTCGAGCGCGCGCGCCGTGATCGCGTCCAGCTCCGGCCCCGCCTGCGGCGCCACCGACGAAAGCGACGGCGGCGGGAACTCGCGCTCGGCGATCACCTGGGCGATGTTGCTCGACGGACGGTAGAGCTTCCGCCCGGCGCACAGCTCCCACAGCACCACGCCCGCCGAGAAGATGTCGCTGCGGTGGTCGGCCTTGCCGCCGCGCAGCACCTCGGGCGCCACGTACGACCACTTGCCCTTCACCACGCCCTCGGCGGTGCGCTCGCGGTCCGAGGCGGTGAGCGCCTTGGCCAGCCCGAAGTCGACGAGCTTGACCACGCCGCCGAGGGAGAGCATCACGTTCGAGAGCGACACGTCGCGGTGGATCAGCCGCAGCGGCACGCCGTTCTCGTCGGTGCGGTTGTAGCCGTAGTCGAGCGCCTCGCACACGTCGCGCACGATCAGCGCCGCGATCCCCGGGTCGAGCGCCTTGCGCCCGCGCTCCATCAGGACGCGCAGGTCCGCGCCGTCGATGTGCTCCATCACGACGTACACGCCCTCGGGCCCCTCGCCGACGTCGAACACCTGCCCGATGTGCGGGTGATCGAGCTGCGCCATCAGGCGAGCCTCGTCGAGGAATGCCGCCGCCGTCGCCGGCTCGACCGCCATGTCGGGCAGCAGGCGCTTGAGCACCACCGGGCGCTCGAAGCCCGCCGCGCCGCGCGTGACGGCGAGGTAGACCTCGGCCATCCCGCCCTTGCCGATGCGCTGCTTGACGACGTACCGGCCGCCGAACGGCACTAGTACCTCGGGTTCCCGAGCGACGCGCGCACCTCGCGCTCCTCGCGCGCGAGGTCGAAGATGATCGCGAGCAGGCGATCGGCGATGCGCTTGTGGGAGACGAGGCGGTTCGACATGCGGCGGAACGGGGTGAGGTCGATCGGCGCGCCGAAGACCGCGATGCACCGACGCTCGCCCGTGAAGTTGGAACGGATGTCGGCGGCGAAGTCGCTCGACATGCCGTTGATGAAGGCCGGCACGACGATCGGCCACGACTCCATCACCAGCTTTCCGACGCCGGGGTGCGCCGGCAGCGGAGTGTAGGGATCGGGCCCCTTGTTGCGCCTTCCCTCGGGGTGGAAGCCGACGACGACCGGCGGCCCCTCGCGCAGCTCGTCGGCGAGGCGCGCCAGCGCCCACTTGTTGAAGTCGCCCTTGTGCGGGTCGCGGAAGAAGGGCGGGAACATCCGCCCGCCGCCGACGAGGAGGTTGACCGCCACGCCGAGCGGTCGCTCGTAGAAGAAGTCGCCGCGCACCGGCGCGAGCACCGGCTGGTTCAGCCCCGCCCGACGACCCATGTACAGCGTGAGCATGTACGTGTCGAAAAAGCTGCGGTGGTTGGCGACGAGCAGGATGCGGTCGTTGCGGGTGAGCCCGGCGAGGCGCTCCGTCCCGACGGTGTGCACCATGTTGTACGAGCCGAGGTGCATCCACTGTTCGCTCACGTTGCGCAGCCACGCCTCGGTGAGCGGCCGCGCGCGCCGGTAGAGCGCGTCCATCGCGCGCACCGCGCCGCGCTCGAACGGCGAGAGCGCCTCGAGCGGAGGCGGCCCCGCGGGCGTCGGCGCCGGGGGCGGCGGCTGGTTCTGCACGAGCACGGCGGGCGAGCTTAGCACGCCGCGCTCGGCCTCGACGATTCCACCCCGAACGGGCGACCGCCGGCGCGCGCCTCGGGGACGGGCCCGGCCGGGCGGGCGAAGCGCTTGGATCGTCGGTGTGGATCGGCTATACGTGCCGGACGCATGCATCAGCGCCTCAGCCACTCGGCGGCCTTCTACGACGTGGATGGCACGCTCATCAAGACCAACATCGTGCACGCATTCGCGTGGTACGCCGGCCACCAGCCCACGCTCTCGGGCTCGCTCGCGCGCACCATCGCCACCGGCCTCTCGGTGCCGCTCTTCCTCGCCGCCGACCAGCTCTCGCGAAAGGCGTTCAACGAGCTGTTCTACCGCTATTACGCCGGCATGAGCGAGGACCGCCTGGTGGTCCTCTCCGAGGAGCTGTTCGAGGACGTGATCAAGCCGTCGATCTATCCGCGCGCCCGCGACCTCATCGAGGAGTCGCGGCGGGCCGGGTGCAAGCAGGTGCTCCTGTCGGGCGGGCTCGACTTCACGGTGCGCCCGCTCGCCGAGTACCTCGGCTGCGACGACTTCATCGCCAATCGCCTGGAGTTCGACCGCGGCTATGCGACAGGCCACTTGCAGAAGCCCTTCGTCGCCGGCGCCACGAAGGCCCAATTGATGCGCGACTACGCCGCCGCGCACGACCTCGACCTCGCGAAGTGCTGGGCCTACTCCGATTCCTACTCCGATTATCCGATGCTCGCCGTGGTCGGCCGCCCGACGGCCGTCAATCCCGATTTCCGCCTCCGCGCCGTCGCCCGCAGCTACGACTGGCCGGTTCTCGATCTGAGGTAGAGATGAAGGCAACTCGTCCCCTTCGCCAGGGCGCACCAAGGAACAACGAAGACGAGAACGTCGTCACCATCGACCATGACTCGGCCCCTCGCATCCTATTTTATGGCGAGGACTTCCTGTGCGAGGACCTGCCGGTCGGGACGCGCGTGGTCTACCCGCGCCGGCCGCTGGCCGGGCTGCCCAATCCGCGCGCGGCGATCCGCCAGGCGCTGAATCACCCGGAGGAGATGGAGCCGCTGCACGCGCTGCTCAGCCCGGGGATGAAGGTGACGATCGCGGTGGACGACATCTCGCTGCCGCTGCCGCCGATGCAGCGCCCCGATATCCGGGAGACGATCCTGGACATCGTGTGCGAGATCCTCGCCGACCACGGCGTCGACGACGTGCACATCATCGTCGCCACCTCGCTCCACCGGCGAATGACGAACAACGAAATCCGGCGGATGGTGGGCGACAAGGTGTTCGACGCGTTTTCGCCCGATCGCCTCTACAACCACGACGCCTGCGACCCCGACGGGATGGTCACCCTCGGCAAGACGCACCACGGCGAGGTGGTGGAGACGAACCGCCGCGCCGCCGAGAGCGACCTCGTCATCTACGTCAACATCAACCTCGTGCCGATGGACGGCGGGCACAAATCGGTGGGAGTGGGCCTTTGCGGGTACGAGTCGCTGAAGGCGCACCACACGCCCAAGGCGATCGTCGAGTCGAACTCCTTCATGGACCCCGACCACTCGGCGCTCAACCACTCCGTGGTGCGAATCGGGCGCGTGTGCGAGGAGCACATGAAGGTCTTCCACATCGAGACCGCGCTCAACAACCGGATGTTCTCGGGGCCGCTCTCGTTCCTGATGAAGAACGAGGACGACTACACGGAAATGGATCGCCTGAAATACCAGGGGATCAAATACCTCCTCGACAAGACCCCGCGCGCGCTGCGCCGCGAAGTCTTCATGCGGACGCCGGCTGCCTACGAGTTGATCGCCGTGCACGCCGGCGCCGCCGAGCCGGTGCACGCGAAGATCCTCGAGAAGTGCTTCGATCAATACTGCATCCCCGTCGAGGGACAGGCAGACATCTTGATTTCGGGGATCCCGTACATCTCGCCGTACAACGTCAATTCCAAGGCGCTCAATCCCCTGCTCGTGCAGGTGATGGCGCTCGGCTATTACTTCCACATGTATCGCCATCAGCCCCTGCTGAAAAAGGGGGGAGTGATGATCGTGGCGCACCCGTGCTCGGACCAGTTCGACCCGGTGCACCACCCGTCGTACATCGAGTTCTTCAATCGCCTTCTCCCCGAGACACGCGATGCCTACACGCTCGAGAAGAAGTACCAGGACGAGTTCGCCTACAACCCGTCCTACGTCGAGATGTACCGCCGCGGGAACGCCTATAACAGCGCTCACCCGTTCTTCATGTGGTATTGGGGCCAGGCGGGGCGCGAGCACTGCGGCAAGGTGATCGTCGTCGGGCCGGACAACACCACCGTACCCAAGCTGCTCGGCTGGGAGCACGCCGACGCGCTGGCCGAGGCGATCTCGATGGGCCGCTCGCACATGGGCCGTTCGGCGCAGATCACGATGCTGCACCATCCGCCGATCCTCATCACCGACGTGATGTAGTCCCAACGCCCGAGAAGGAACCGACCGGGCGCGCGTAGCACGGGCGGTCGCGTCTGGTACACTCGGGCGTCCCGTCGTGGTGGAGGATCCAATGGAGAACTTCGGTCAGCCGCTCCCGCAGAACTTCGGCGCCCCCGCGCCTCAGCCGGCGCTCAAGCACTCGGGGCTCGGCGTGGCGTCATTCATCATCTCGATGCTCGGCGGGCCGGGGATGTTCCTGATGCTCGTCGTGGCGGGCGTGCTGGCGGCCTCGGTGCCGGGCGGCAAGATGGACGAGAGCTCGCCGGCGGCGGTGGGGCTTGGCCTGGTGCTGATCGGGGGCATCGCGTTCGCGCTCGTCGGCGTGGGATTGGGGATCGCCGGCGTGGCGCAAAAGGGGCGGAAGAAGCTCTTTGCGGTGCTGGGGCTGGTGTTCAATTCGCTCATCGTCCTCGGCGTGGCCGCCCTGATGGTCATCGGGATGGCGATGGACTGAGCGCCGCTGAGCGCCCGCCTCGCCCCCTCTCTCCCTCCGTTTCGTCCGCCTTTTCCCCCGCCGTTTTCGTCCTTTCCTACGATTCGTGATGTGCGAGCGCCCGCCCGTGCGTTGGAGAATTGTCTCGCCGGCCTACTTTGAGGGGGATGGCGCGGATTACGGCTGCTGCCACCGCTTCGCCCTCGCATCGGCTCGACCGGGGAGCGATCGCGCGGTGGGCTCCTCGGGTGGTGGACGAGCGGCGGGCTTCGGCGTTGTTGCGGCTGGCCGGCTCGACGGGGATCGCCGAGCGGCAGCTGGCGCTCCCGATCGAGCGGGTGATCGCGGACCGGGGATTCGGGGCGCGCAATCGCGAGTTCCTGGAGCACGCCGCCGCGCTCGCCGCGCGCGCGGGACGGACGGCGCTCGATCGGGCGCGGCTCGACGGGAGCCGGGTGGACCTGATCATCACGACCTCTTGCACCGGCGTGGCCATCCCGTCGCTGGCGGGGTTGCTCGTGCCGCGGCTCGGCCTGCGTACCGACGTGGTGCGGCTGCCGATCACGGAGCTCGGGTGCGCCGCCGGCGCCGCGGCCCTCGCGCGGGCGCGCGAGCACCTGCTCGCCTTCCCGGATCACGTGGCGTTGGTGATCTCCGTCGAGCTGACCTCGCTCACCTTCCAGCGCGGCGACGCTTCGATGTCGAACCTCGTCGCCTCGTCGATCTTCGGCGACGGCGCTGCGGCGGTGGTGCTCGGCGGCCCACCGGTCGCGCCCTCGCCGCGCATCCTCGACGCGCGCACCCACCTGTGGCCCGGCTCGGCGCACCTGATGGGCTTCGACGTCGAGGACAGCGGCTTTCGCATCGTGCTGGACCGCGCGGTGCCGGCGTTCCTCGAGGGCAAGGTGCGCCCGCTCGTTGCGGCGCTGTGCGAGGCGAACGGCGTGGCGCCCGAGCAGCTCTCCTTCGCCGCGCTCCACCCGGGCGGCCGGCGCATCCTCGACAACCTCGAGCGCGAGCTGGGGCTCGGCCCCGAGGTGACGGACGAGAGCCGCGCCGTGCTGCGCGAGCACGGCAACATGTCGTCGGCGACGGTGCTGTTCGTGCTGGAGCGCCTGCTGCGGCGCCGCCCGTCGCCGGCGCCGGGGTCGCTCGGGCTGCTCGCGGCGTTCGGGCCCGGCTTCTCGGCCGAGCTGGCGCTGCTGCGCTGGGAGGCGTGAACGTTCCTGAGCGGGCCCTCACGCCGCGACGAGCGCGAGGAGGCGGTTGCCGAGCCACGGCGCGCGCTCGAGCACCGCGCCGGCGCATTCGGCGAGGAGCGGCGAGCGCGCGAGGGCGAGTCCCACCGACGCGGCGGCGAACGACGAGCGGCGCAGCGCGCGGAGCGCCGTCGCGTAGCCGGACAGGGCGCGCGTGGTCGGCCCCTCTCCGTCGAGCGCGGCCACCAGCGCCGCGGCCGCCAGCTCGCCCGAGAGCAGGCCGAGCGTCACGCCGCAGCCGATGATCGGATCGACCCCGCCCGCCGCGTCACCGACGAGGAGCACGCCGTCGCCCGAGACCGCGCGAGCGCGGCCGCCGAGCGGAGTGCAGCGCGCAGCGTCGAGCGCGCCCGGCACGATCCCCAGCTCGCCGAGCCGCGCGTGGAGCCAGCGCGTGGCGTCGCCGCCCAGCTCGCGCAGCCGCCGCCGCTCGACCAGCGCGGCCACGGATCGCGCGCCGCCCGCGATCGGCGTGATCGCGACCTCGACCTTGTCGCCGAGGAAGAGATCGACCGCGTCGCGCCAGGGCGAGGGCGAGTGCGCCACCACGCCGAGCCGGTCGCCGGCCCCGCCGTCGAGGCCGAGGCAGCGGCGCACCGTCGAGGTGACGCCGTCGGCGCCCACCACCGCGTGCGCGCGGAGCAGGTCGGCGCCCGCCAGCACGCCCATCCACGCTCCGCGCATCACGTCGCGGACCTTCGCCTCGAAGCGCACGTCGGCGCCGGCGTGCGCGGCGTGCTCCACCAGCCGCGCGTCGAAGTCCGCGCGCCGCACGCCCGCCCCCGGCGCGTCGAGGAAGCGCGCCTCCACCACCCGCCGCCCGGAGTGGAGGACGATCGCGCGAAAGGGCGCCGCGCCGTCGAGGAGATCGCCGAGGCCCGCGCGCCGCAGCGCCGCCACCCCGCGGGGGAGCAGCCCCTCGCCGCACGGCTTGTCGCGCCCCTGCCGAGCGCGCTCGACGAGGAGCACGCGAACCCCGGCGCGCGCCAGCCCGAGCGCGCAGCGCGCCCCCGCCGGCCCGGCGCCGACGACGATCACGTCCCAGGCTGCCACGCCATGGTTCGACGCAAGGCGCGCACCGACGGAGAACGGCGCACGGCAGCGACAACCGGTGTCAACGAGGCGCTGTGGATGGCCCGCTTGATCTGCACCCCGCGACTGGCCTTTTCGGATGCCGCACTTGCCGAGGCTGCGGCGGGCCCCATTACGCTAGGGCTGCCGCTCCGCCGACCCATGAGCCGCCGTCGCATATCGCCGTCGCCTTCCGAAAGCGTCCCCTCGCCCGACGCCGCGCCCGGCGCTTCGCGCCTCCACCTCTACGGCGTGGTCAGCGAGCCGCTCCGCGTGCCCTGCTTCGGCATCGACGGCGAGCCGGTGCGCGTGGTGGTCTTCTCCGGGGCGCTGGCCGCCGTCGGGCGGGTCTGCCGGCCGCCGCTCCTCGACGAGCCGACGCTGCTGGCGCACGACGAGGCGCTGCGCCGTCTCGGCGCGGTGGTGGGCGCCCTCTTGCCGGCGCG
>JAJXSP010000172.1 GCA_021784515.1 Myxococcales bacterium
GCCGCGGGCAGCCGCCCGTCGCCCGCGCCGAGGCCCACCGCGCGCGCCGCCGCCAGCAGCGCCGGCGTTCCCACGCGCTCGCCGAGCGCGCCGAAGTACAGGTTGCACGACTGCCCGAGCGCCTCCTCGAGGGCGAGGTCGCCGTGCCCCTCGGGCTTCCAGCAGCGCACCTCCACGCCCGCCTGCCGCGCGCGGCCCGCGCAGCGCAGCGTCCCGGCGAGCGCGCCGAGCGCCGCCTGCGCCGCCGCCAGCACGTCGACGATCTTGAAGGTCGAGCCGGGCGGCATCGCCGCCTCGGTGCGCCCGCCGTGGGCGAGCACGCGCCCCGACTGCGCGTCGAGCACGACCGCCGCGACCGCGCCTCCCGCGACCGCGCGATCGACCGCCTCCTGCACGCGCCCGTCGACGACGCCGAGCCCGAGCAGCAGGGCGACGGCGATCACTGCCACTGCACGACCATCACGTAGAGGTCGTAGAGCGCGTGCGTGTAGACCGCGATCGCCAGGCCGCGCCACTGGTAGAGCGCGGCGAAGAACAGCCCGCACCCGAGGCGGTAGACGAACGGCCCGAGGCGCCACGGCTCGCCGCCGATCACGTGGTGCGCCGCCGAGAAGAGCGCCGCGCTGATCACGAAGCCGGCGGCGACGGCGAGCCACCGTCGCATGCCCCACAGCTGCTCGAAGAAGGCGGTGAGCCCGGTGAGCAGCCCGAGGCGGAACACCAGCTCCTCGTTCACGCCCGCGCCGAGCGCGAGCGCCGCCCGCGTGAGAACCTCCTCGGGCGCGTGCTTCACCACCGCCAGCGACGGGTTGATCCCGACGAGCCGCATCCCGTAGAGGATCAGCGAGCCCATCGTCAGCGCGTACAGCGCGCTCTCGACGACGGTGGGCAAAAGCCGCCACGGCGCGAAGCGCTGCGAGCGCCGCAGGATCAGCACGAGCACGAGGAAGGCCGCGGCGAGGATCGCGTTGAGCGCGAGGTACTGCCCCTTCGACCCGCCGCACAGCGCGATGAGGCGGTGGGTGATCAGGTCCGCGCCGTTGTCGACGTCGGGCAGGAAGATGACGCCGGCCTGGTAGGCGAGCCACAGCGGGAACACCAGCATCAGGCTGGTGAGGAGGTTGTCGCGCGCGAACAGCGCGTGCCGCTTCGCCTTGGCTGGTTTTTCGGAGGTGCTCACGTCGCCTTCAAGTGTACGCGACGGATCAGTACCCCTTGGGGATCCGATCGAGGTCCACCTGGTCGAGCGCGGCGCGGATGAGCTGCGACTTGTTCGCCTTGGTGTGACCGCGCTTCTTCAGCTCGGCGACCAGCCGCTCGAGGCGATCGATGTCGTCGGTGTAGAGCGAAATGCAGACGATCTTGTAGTGCGTCGGGCGCGGCTTTGGCGCCGCGGTCCGGCGGACCCGCGCGCGGCGCGGCCGGGGGGCGTAGAACTCGTCGAGCAGGCGGTCGTCGATCGGGTCCTCGCCGAGCGACTTCGGGGCGCCCATCAGGCGCCTCCTTCGGGCTGTTCGTGCGCCGCCGGACGCGCGGCCCCGACCGTCTTCGCCGAGCTCGTGCCGTCGGCGATGCGCTCCACCAGCTTGCGGTAGTCCTCCGCGCCGTGGCTGTCCGCCGCGTACTCGAAGATGGTCTGGCGGTGGCTGGGCGCCTCGGCGAGGCGCGTGGAGCGGCGGATGGGATCGAAGAGCCGCTCCTTGAAGTGGCCGCGCAGCGTCTCGACCGCCTCGCGCGAGAGGTTGGTGCGGCTGTCGTAGAAGGTCGGCACGACGCCGGCGAGGCGCACCGCGTGGTGGAAGTGCTGGTCGATCTCCTTCATCGTGCGCATCACCTGCTTCACGCCGACGAGCGCGAGGTAGTCGCACGACACCGGGATCAGCACCTCGTCGGCCAGCCGCAGCGCGTTCTGGTTGAGCAGCGACAGCGACGGGCCGCAGTCGACGATCACGTACTCGTAGCGCTTGAGCGCCGTGGCGACGCGGTGGGTGAGCACGTCGGCGCGCGACCCGTCGAGGCGGGCGAGCCAGACCTCGGCCGCGGCGAGCGCGCGGTCGGAGGTGATGACGTCGAGGTGGCCGCGCACCGGCACCGCCACCAGCTCCACCGGCGCGCTCTCGACGAGCACGTGGTAGAGCGTCTTCTCGCCGTGGATGCCGAGCGACGCGCCGACGTTGCCCTGCGCGTCGGTGTCGATCAGCAGCGTGTCGAACCCGCGCTCGGCGAGCCCGGCGGCGAGGTTGACGGCGGTGGTCGTCTTCCCGGTGCCGCCCTTCTGATTGAGGATGGCGATCCGTCGCGCGCGCCGCGTGCGGAACGCCTCGGCGCCGAGCCCCTCGCGGCGGCACTCGACCTTGCAGAAATACCGTCGCTGACCGCCCGCGCCGGAGGCGAGCTGGTAGGCGAACTGGGGAGAGAAGGAATTGCCACACACCGAGCAGACGGCCATGGAGCGATTACAGGGCCGGCCCGGCGGGATCGCAAATTTTTGTGCGCTACAGCGGCGTCCGACGCCTGTCTTCTCTTCGACAGCGGCGGGCGCGGTGGTGGTCCGATTCCCGGCGCCCGACGACCCGTGGTCGAAGCACGGCGCGGTGGTTTCGCTCGAGGCGAGCGGCCTCGCCAGCCGGCTGTTCGGCTACACGCTCGGCGGCGGTCAGCTCGGGCTGCGCATCGGCGGCGAGGGGCCGCGCGCGGCGTGGGCGATCACCACCGACCTGCTCCTCGGGCGCACCGACGAGGGCCTCACCCTGGCCGACCTGCGGTGGGGCGCCGACGTGCAGGCGCGCCTGGGGTCGCGCGTGCGCCTGGGTGGCGGCATCGACTTCGGCGCGCTGATGATCCGCCGCGCGACCACCGGCGCTGCGATGAGCGACTTCGTCGTCGGCCCCCACGCCGTCGGGACGGTGGATCTCGGACGACCCGGCCCCGGCACGATGCCCTACTTCGCCGCGCGCGTCGGCGCCGACTTTCTCCCGGCCCAGAACGGTGCCGCGATGCTCACGGCGTCGCTCGCCGTCGGCGTCCGGCTCTGACCCACCTCGCCGCGCGCTTCCACGCGCGGCGCTACCCTAGGAGCCTGTTCCCGTAATTCCCTGCTGCGGCGTCCGATGCGCTCGCCCAGGCTTCGTCGCTCCTCCTTGGATTACGGAAAGTAGTCCTTCGTCGTCGCTCCTCGCCTGGGCGGCGCCCTTATCCGTGAGGACGTGAAGCTCCTTACCGAGCGTCGCTCCTCGCCTGGGCGGCGCCTCGAACGCCTCGCGACGGCGCCTTACGGAAACAGGCTCCTAGCGCTTCTTCGCCTTCTTCGCCGCCGGACGCGATCGCGACGCGCCCTTGGCCGCCTTCGAGCGGGCGGGGGCCGCGGCGCGCGCCTTCGCCTTCGCCGGGCGTGGCGCCGTCCGGGCGGCCGGCTTCCGTGCGGCCGGCTTCGCCTTCGCCGGGCGACGCGCCGGGGCGGGCTTCGCCTTCTTCGCCGGGCGCGCGGGACGAGCCGGCTTCTTCTGCGCCCGCGTCGGCTTCTTCGCCTGGGGACGCGCCGCCGCCTTGGGCTGCGGGCGCGCCGGCTTCTTCCCCGCCGGCTTCTTCCCCGCCGGCTTCTTCGTCGGTGCGGCCGCCGTCGGCTTCTTCACCGCTGGACGGGCCGGCTTGCCTGCCTCCGGCGTCTTCGCAGCCAGCGTCTTCGCGGCCGGCTTCTTCGGCGCCGGGGCCACCGCCGACTGCGCGGCCTTCGCCGCGGCCGCCTTCTCGACGAGCGCCTTGCGACGGTTCTTGCCGATCGGCACGGTGGCGTCGACCGCGTGCGCATAGGCGGCCGGCGGCAGGGACATCCCCTTCTTGTTGTGGATCAGCACCCGCCGCTCGTGCTCGAACGTCACCTCGATCTTGTCGAGGTCGATCACTTCGGAGACGAATCCCGTCCCGAATTTCGGGTGCGTGAGGAGCTCGTTTTCGACGTAGCGCTCGGCCAGAAGATAGAGCCTCGGCTCTTTCTTGGCCTTCGCCATCATCTGTTCCCAGGTCGGCTTGGCCTTGATGGCACGCTTCTTTGCCGAGAGCGGCTCCGGAGACTCCTCGTCCACGTCTCCGCGCGGCTTCCGAAATGAGTGCACGTCGCCGCACGGGTTGCACTGCACCCGGCGGATTTCGTCCTCGTACTTGGACATCACGACATGCGCCGTGTCGGCCTTGCACTTGGGGCAAAACGCCTCGATCTCGGCGCCGACCTCGTCTACATCGTCATCGAAAAAGGAATCCATGAACGAGGTGCCTCACACCCTCAGGGTTCGCCAGAATTGGGTTTTTGCTAGCACAAACGGGGATGGGGGGCAACAAAAAGCGCTTCCCCAGGGATTCGGAGTACACGGGCTTCAGGCTTCAGGCTTCAGACTTCGGACTTCGGACTTCGGAGGGAGGCGATGAGCCCTCGATGGCGCGCCACTCGCTCCGACCAGAAACCGGAAGGCCCCGGCCCGAAGTCTGGTCGAAATCCCTGGCTTCCCGACTCCTGGAATTGCCCTTTCGCTTCAATTGGTCGACCGGGCGCCGCTGGCATACTGCCGTCCCGCCCCGTACCATCACACCGGGCGACCATGGGCGACCAGCTTCGCGAAGCGGCGCAGCGTCGGATCCGGGCGCTGCTCGACCTTGGCCGGACGCGCGCGGCGCTCGCCGAGGTGACGCGCTGCCTCGCCCGCGACCCGGGCGACCCGGGGCTGCTCGAGCTGCTCGGGCTGTGTCGGATCCGGCTGGGCGAGCCGCGTGAGGCGCAGGGGGCGCTGCGCGAGGCGATCGCGGCCGCGCCGGAGCGTCCCCACCTCCATTACCTCCTCGGCTTCGCGGCGCGCGACGACCTCGAGGTCGAGTCGGCCGAGGCCGGCTTCCGCGAGGCGGTGCGGCTCTCGCCCGACGAGCCGGTCTACCTGCGCGCGCTCGCGGAGCTGCTCGCCGACGCCCGGCGCCCCGACGAGGCGCTGCCGCTGGCGCGGCGGGCCGTGGAGGTGGACGCCGACGCGGCGAGCAACCACGTGACCCTCGGCTACGTGGCCTCGGCGGCCGGACGGATCGACCTCGCGCGCGAGGAGTACCGCGCGGCGGTGGCGCTCGATCCGCAGAACGCCGTCGCCTGGAACAACCTCGGTTGCATCGAGATGGCCGAGGGCGACCGGCTGAGCGCGCGCGAGCGCTTCCACGAGGCGCTGCGCCTCGACCCTGGCGGCGAGCGGGCGCGTCGGAACCTCGGCCTCGTGTCGCCGCCGTCACGGCCGTCGAGGATGTACGACGACTTCGAGTTCTTCCTCGGCGAGGCGCTGCGCGAGCTGCGCGCCGCCGGGCGTCTCGGTCCGCCGGCGCGGCTGATGGCGCTCGCGCTGGCGGTCGGCGGCGCGGCGATCCGCTCGGCGATCACCGGGCGCGCCGAGGAGGCGGGCCCCGCGTCGCGGATCGGCGTCGCCACCGGCACGATCGTCGCCGGGGCGGCGCTCCGACGGCTGGGGCCGCTGTCGATCCTCCCGATCGGCATCGGGGCGGCGGTGGCGGGCGTGGGCTGGCTCGCCACGGCGCGCCGGGCGACGCCGCTGCGCCATCGTTACGTCGAGCTTGTGGCCGCCGCGCGCAAGGAGTGGCAGGAGACGCGCGCCGCGTGGCTCGACCACCGGCTCTCCCGCGACGCGCGCGACCGCGCGATGGACCGCACCCTCGAGCGGCTCTGCGTCGCGATCGATCGCGAGCCGCCCGCCGGCGCGCCGAGCGCGGATCCGACCGCCGCCACCGACGGAGACTGACCGATGCCCGACGACCTCCAGGCGCTCGAAGAGGCGGTGCGCGCCCTGCCCGACAACCTGCCGCTCCGCCGCCAGCTGGCCGAACGGCTCCACGCCGGGGAGCGCTTCGACGAGGCGCTCGCGCACGCCGAGGTGATTTCGGAGCTCGCGCCCGGCGACGGGCCGGCGCTGCTGCTCGTCGCGCGGTGCCTGTTCGAGATCGGACGCTACGCCGAGGCGGGCGCCCGCTACGACGCCGCGGTGGCGGCCGACGTGCGCCTCGCCGACGCGGCGCTCCGGGAGCGGATCCGACAGGCGCAGCTCGACCCGCGCGCCCGCATCCGCCTCGTCGGAGGCGGGCCGGGGGCGGACGGCGTTCGGGCCGCCGATGCGAAGCCGGCCTCACCGACGGGCGAGCGGCCGGCGATCACCTTCGCCGACGTCGGCGGCCTCGACGACCTGAAGGAGAAGATCCGGCTGCGCGTGCTCTACCCCCTCAAGCGTCCGGAGCTGTACTCGGCCTTCGGCAAGAAGGTCGGCGGCGGCCTGCTGTTCTACGGCCCGCCGGGCTGCGGCAAGACCTGGCTCGCCCGCGCCACCGCCGGCGAGGCCAAGCTGCACTTCGTCGCGGTCGGCGTGGAGGACGTGCTCGACATGTGGCTCGGGCAGTCGGAAAAAAGGCTGCACGACCTGTTCGCCTCCGCCCGCGCGCAGGCGCCCTCGGTGCTGTTCTTCGACGAGGTGGACGCGCTCGGCGGCCGTCGCTCGGCGCTGCGCCACGAGAGCTACCGCACGCTGGTGACCCAGTTCCTCTCCGAGCTGGACGGCGCGGGCGGCGGCAACGCGGGCGTCCTGGTGATGGGCGCAACCAACGCGCCGTGGGACGTCGACCCCGCCTTCCGTCGCCCCGGCCGCTTCGGTGACGTGCTGTTCGTGCCGCCGCCCGACCTGCGCGCCCGCGTCGAGATCCTCAAGCTCAAGCTCGTCGGTAAGCCGCAGGGCGAGATCGACGTGGCGGAGGTGGCGCGGCGAGCCGAGCACTACTCCGGCGCCGACCTCGACCACATCGTGGAGACGGCGTGCGAGGCGGCGCTCGTGACGTCGATGCGGCGCGGCGCCGTGCAGCCGCTCGCCACCGCCGACCTCCTCGCCGCGGCGGCGCGGGTCAAGCCGTCGACGCGCGAGTGGTTCTCCTCGGCGGCGAGCTTCGCGAAGTACAGCAACCAGGCGGGTCAGTACGACGAGGTGCTCGAGTACGTGAACCGCCACGGCCTCGCCTGAACGGCGAGCGACCTGGGGCCCGATCAGGAACAACTTGCTCAGTCTGGCCGCCGATCCATCCCGACCGGCGTCGTTGCTCGTCGGTCACTTGCACCCGGCAAGCTCCCTCCTCGCTCCTCGCCGGATCGGGCGCCTCGACGGCGATCTCTGATCAACTTACTCCTGATCGGGCCCCTACCGCCGCGTCGCCCCGACGGCGAGCGGCACCATCAGCAGCGGCCCCACCAGCGCCCCGAGCACCGAGGCGCTGACCCCTCCGGCGGTGAGCACCACCATGAGATCGCGCGCCGCGAGCGGCTCCGCCATCATGAGGTTCGCCAGCGGCACCAGCACCAGCAGCGCGACGAACGCGACGGAGAACGCCGCCACCGCCCCGTAGGCCGCCCCGGCGAGCGCGCCGACGGCGATCCGGCCGGCCAGCGAGCGACCGAGCGCCAGCGACTCGGTCCACAGCGCCGCGCCCGCGCCGCCGACCCGCGCCAGCCAGCCCGCGACCAGCCCCGTGAACGCCAGCGCGAGCGCGATACGCCCCCGCATCGGATCGTCGCCCGCGACGAGCATCGTCGCGCCGCTCAGGAGAACCACGCCGAGGACCAGCCCGCCCGTCGTCCACCCCGCGAGGCGCGCCCGGCCGAGCAGCCGCTCGTCGCGCACCACCTCGCCCCGTCGCGTCCCCTCGCCGTGGGTGTCGAGCACGTCGCGCCGCCACGCCGCCGCCATGCGCCGCCGCCACGCCTCCGACTGGCGCGGATCGCGCACCGCCAGCCAGCCGAGCGGCCACATCATCTTGATCCGCGACCAGGTCAGCTCGCGGCGCAGCGGCAGGAGCTTCGGCAGCGCGAGGAATGCCCCGAGGGGCGCGATCAGCGCGACCGACCAGACCACCGACTCCACCACGTTGAAATCCGGGGTCCACATGGAGTGCGGGCAGGCGAGGTTCATGGTGCTTGGTACGGTAGCATGCGGGTGCCCCTCCCCCAAGCGCCCGCCGGGAATAGAACGATGCTCGTTCTTCGAGGAGGAGGAGCGCGTGAGCGGAGGAACGGGCAACGTCGGAATCGTGGTGGGCGGCGGCCCCGCCCCGGGCATCAATAGCGTGATCGGCGCGGCCACCATCCGCGCCCGGCTCGCCGGCGCGCGCGTCTTCGGCGTCCGCGACGGCTTCAGCCGGCTGATGGAGGGCGACGCCTCGTGCGTGAACGAGCTGACCGTCGAGGAGGTCAGCCGCATCCACTTCCGCGGCGGCTCGAAGCTCGGCACCTCGCGCGCCAACCCGACGAAGAAGCAGGAGACGCTCGACCGCACCGTCGCGTCGCTGCAAGAGCTCGGGATCGACAAGCTGATCACCATCGGCGGCGACGACACGCTGTTTTCCGCGCACAAGGTCGCCGAGACCGCGCGCGGCCGGATCGCCGTGGTCCACGTCCCGAAGACGATCGACAACGACCTCGACCTGCCGCAAGGCACCCCCACCTTCGGCTTCGAGACGGCGCGCCACCTCGGCTGCGAGCTGGTGAAGAACCTGATGGTCGACGCGCAGACCACCTCGCGCTGGTACTTCGTCGTCGCGATGGGGCGCAAGGCGGGGCACCTCGCGCTCGGCGCCGGCAAGGCGGCCGGCGCCACGCTCTCGCTGATCCCCGAGGAGTTCGTGGCGCCGCGGATCGAGATCCACGAGGTGGTCGACACGCTCGCCGGCGCGATCGTCAAGCGCCGTGCGGGCGGGCGCCCCGACGGCGTGGCGGTGATCGCCGAGGGGATCATCGAGCGGATGGCGCCGGAGGACCTGGCGCAGATCGGCGAGCTGAAGCGCGACCCGCACGGCAACATCCGCTTCGCCGAGGTGGCGCTGGGGCGGATGCTGAAGACGCTCGTCGAGGCGCGCTGCGCCGCGCTGAACGTGAAGACGACGATCGTCGCCAAGGACATCGGCTACGAGCTGCGCTGCGCCGATCCCATCCCCTTCGACATGGACTACACCCGCGACCTCGGGTACTGCGCCGCCAAGTACCTCCTCGAGGGCGGCAGCCGGGCGATGATCGCGATGATCGACGGCAGCTTCGCGCCGCTGCCGTTCGAGCAGGAGATGGACCCGCGAAGCGGGAAGACCCGCGTGCGGATGGTGAACATCCTCTCCGATCGCTACCGCATCGCACGGCGCTACATGCTGCGCCTGCGCCGCGACGACTTCACCGATCCGCAAGCGCTCGAGCGCTTCGCCCGTACGTGCAAGCTTCCGGTCGAGGAGTTCCGCGCGCAGTTCGAATACCTCGTGCGCGACGAGCCGCCGCCGATCGACTGGAGGCTCTCGGCGCGGCGGTGACCGCCCCGACGGTGAGCGCCCTCGGCCGGCGCTGCGCCCGCCCGCTCGGCATCCCCCTGACCGTTCGGTTGAAATCCCCCAGGCCGCTCCCGAAATGACCTCCACAGCCAAGGAGGTCGCACACGATGCTGTCCCAGCCTCCGCAGAGCGAAGCCGCGCGCACCCCGGTGCCGATCGGCCCCGCCACCGTCGGAGAGATCCCGGCCCTATCCGAGCTCTTGCACCTGCGGCTGCCGATGTTCTGGATGCGCCGGATGCCCGAGCCCGCGTTCCGCGAGTTCCTCGCTCGCGCGCTCGAGAGCCCGCGGGCGGTGGTGCTGCTCGCCCGCCCGCCCGGCGCCGAGAGGCCGGCCGGCTACGTCTTCGCGCTGTTCGACGTCGCGCGCTTCTGGCAGGGGCTGGCGCTGCACCACCCGCGCCTCGCGCTGTCGATCGGCTACCACCACGTGCGGCGCACCTTCGAGCTGCGGCGCGAGGACGAGCGGCGCGTCGCCACCGGCGAGGCCGACCGCCGCCTGCCGGAGTTCGCGTGGGCGCCGGCCGGCCCGCGCAACGCGCGCATCCTCGGCCTCTACGTGCGCGCCGAGCACCGGAGAAAGGGGATCGCGATGGACCTCTATCTCCGGCTGTTCGACGAGCTCGCGGCGCGCGGCTGCACCCGGGTCGAGGAATACATGGGAGCCGATTATCCGGAATTTGCCGGCAAGTTCCCCGAGCGCTGCGGCTGGCGGCAGCAACAATGCCGCAGCGGCGGATATCGGATCTCGCGGAGTCTATAGATCCGAATCAGGGCGGACCGCGCTCCACGCCGACGCCATTGCCACAGGGGTATTCGTTCGCGTCGCCCATGTGACCATTGGCGCAGGCGCCCGGGGAGAGCGCCACGCGGGATTCGGGCCGCGCGTTAGGGCCTATTTCAGCGCCGCCTTGGCGAACCGGATGTGCGAGCGGTTGGTGGTGCGCGCGTCGGTCCAGGCGGCGTACATCTCGTGATTCACGATCGCCAGGGCGAGGTAGTCGCCGACCCAGTTGGACATGTCGCGCCGCGTGGTGAAGGGGAAGGTGGTGTCGTTGACGAACACGTTCTGGCCGAACTTGAGCGCGTTCATCCCGTCGGCGGGGCCCGAATTGGCATAGAAGACATTGCCGTCAAGGTATCGATTGTCGAACCAGATCGCGTGCACGTTGCCGCTGCCGTCGACCGCGATCTGGTGGTGGAAGTGGGTCGCGCAGGTCGGGTCGTCGTTCACCTTCACCGACGAGCCGAAGGTCTTGCCCGCGTCGAGCGAGGCGGCCACCCGCACGTCCCAGTCGCCCTTGGGCGTGCCCGAGATGAATCCCGCGTACACCGTCTTTCCGAACACCGCGATCGACGGGTCCTCGAACGCCGGCGAGTCATTGCCCCTGCTCACCAGCACGTTCTTTCCATCCTTCGTCCCGTCGGGATTGAAAGCCTGGACGTAGATCTCGTTGTCCGTCGAGCCGAACTGCTCCGTCCCGATCTCGACCCACACCACGTAGACCCGCCCTTCGGCTCCGATGGCGATCTGCGCGAGGTTGCGGTCCGCCTGGACGCGCTGCCCGCCATCATTGATGTAGACGTAGGTCCAGGTCTTCCCGCGATCGGTGGAGCGGGCCATGCGAATCGCCGAGCCCTGATCGCTGAACTTCGACCAGGTCACGTAGATCGAATCGTCGAGCGGGCTCACCGCGAGCCATGGCTTGTCGAGGCCGGCGTTCATGCCATTGGGGAACTCGTCGGGCGGCGACACCTGGATGACGTCGGGGAAGGAG
>JAJXSP010000173.1:0-6424 GCA_021784515.1 Myxococcales bacterium
CGACGAGGTTGGCGAGGCGATCCGACGGGTAGCGATCGACGTCGGCGGCCAGCACCTCGCCGAGCATCCGCTCGAAGCCGGCGCGGTCCTGCGCCGCCACCAGCACGCCCTCGGCGTAGGAGACGAGCGGCCCGAGGCGACGGCCCTTCGCCAGCGCGCGCGCCCGCTCGAGGTGCTCCTTCGCCTTGTCCGGGCCGCCGCCGTCGGCGGCCGAGCGCGTGGCGTCGTAGGCGACGAAGTACTCGTGCAGCGCGCCGTCGTCCCAGCTCTCGTCGAGCGCGATGGCGCGCGCCATCAGTTGCTCGACGCGTGGCAGCTGCCCGACCAGTCCCATCTCGTCCTTGCCGTCGGCGATCGCCAGCGTCCAGGCCGCGCCGGTCCAGTAGAGGAGCCGCACGTCGTCCTTCACGCAGGTGGCGAGCACGCGCGCGCGGTCCGCGTCGTTGCCGTCGAGGAACGCGTGCGCGAAGCCGGGGTGCCCGACCTCGAGGCCGCGCAGCCCGTAGCCGCGTGCCCGCAGGAAGAGCTTGCGCGCGCGCGCCTCCACCTCCTTGCCGCGCTCGACGTCCGTCTCGATGAGCACGTCGGCGTCCTGCTGCACGAAGGCGTAGGCGTACTGGGTGAAGCCGCTCGCGAGCGCGGTGAGGAGCCCGACGTGGCGCGGCTGCGCCTCCAGCGTCTGCTCCATCGTCTTCAGCGCGAAGGGCACGGCGCTCCGCACCAGCTCCGGATCGTCGTCGCGCGAGTAGGAGTCACCCGTCGCGGCGAAGGTGTCGGCGAGCGTCTTCGTCGCCACGGAGCGGCAGCCCGCCCCGGCGAGCGCGATCGGCAACGCGGCGCGCGCCGCCCAGCGACGGAACCAAGGGCCTTTTCGCCAGGACGACATCGGTGGTAACTCTAGTGACCCTCAGCGGACCAGGTCAACCTTGATCGAAGACAACGTCCCGTCGCTGCCGTCGCCCAAGTGCCCGCCTCCGGAGCAGGCGGCGCCCGGCGTCGGCGATCCCCATCGGCTCCCCGACAGCCCCGCGTTCCGCATCGCCGGTGCGGTGGTCGCGGTCGTCCTCGCCGCGATGGTGCTGCTGCCCGTCGCGCAGGCGATCGCGCGACGGCTCGGCAGCGACATCCCCGGCGCGTCGATCTACGTGCAGCACCTCACGCTGTGGACCGGCTTCCTCGGCGCGATCCTCGCCACGCTCGGCGACCAGCACCTCTCGCTCTCGACGGTGAACATGATCCCGGCGGGGCGCTGGAAGGACGCGGCGAAGATCTTCGGCGGCGCGGTGACGGCGGCGGTGACGGGCCTGCTCGCCTACGCCTCGGTCCGCATGGTGATGGACAACAGCACTCAGGCCGCGACCCTCCCGTTCGGGATCCCGATCTGGTGGAGCGAGACGATCATGCCGGTGGCGCTCGCCGCGATCGCGGTCCGGCAGATCGCCTCCGCGCACGGCGGCTGGACGGGTCGGATCGCGGCGCTCGCGGCGGCGGCGGCGGGCTTCGGCCTCGGCCTGCTCGCGGCGCACGCGCCCGCCCTGCTGTGGCCCGGCGCGATCGTGATCCTCGCCGCGTTCCTCCTCGGCACGCCGGTCTACGTGGCGATGGCGGGCCTCGCGATGCTGCTCTACTTCGTCGACGGCACCGCGATCGCCTCGGTGCCGAACGACACCTTCGGCCTGGTCACGAAGTCCACCCTCCCCGCGGTGCCGCTGCTGACGCTGGCGGGCTACGTCCTCGCCGCGGGCGGCGCCTCGCGGCGGCTCGTCGAGGCGAACCGCGCGCTGCTCGGCTGGATGCCGGGCGGCATGGCGCTGATGGCGCTCGCGGTGTGCGCGCTGTTCACCGCCTTCACCGGCGCCTCGGGCGTCACCATCCTCGCCGTCGGCGGCGTGGTCTACCCGTCGCTGCGCGAGGAGGGGTACCCCGAGGGCTTCTCGCTCGGGCTGGTCACCGCGTCGGGGAGCCTCGGGCTGCTCTTCCCGCCGTCGCTGCCGGTGATCCTCTACGGCGTCGTCGCCGAGGCGGACATCAAGAGCCTGTACCTCGCGGGGCTCGTCCCGTGCGGGCTGATCATCGTGCTCGTCGCCGCGTACGCGATCGCCGTCGGGGTGCGCGCGAAGACGCGGCGCACGCCGTTCGAAGGGCGCGCCGCGATGCGCGCGATCTGGCGGGCGAAGTGGGACCTCGCGCTGCCGGTGGTCGTCGGCGGGGCGATCCTCTCCGGCCTCGCCAACATCGTCGAGGCGGCGGCGCTCGGCGCGCTCTACGCGGTGATCGTCGAGGTGGTGATCTTCCGCAACCTGCACCCGCGTCGCGACCTGCCGCGCGTGATGGCGAGCGCGGCGGCGCTCGTCGGCGCGGTGGTGATCCTGATGGGCGTCGCGCTGGCGCTCACGCAGTACCTGGCGCTCGCCGAGGTGCCGAACAAGGTGCTCGAGTGGGTGCAGGCGCACGTGCACACGCAGTGGGTGTTCCTGCTCGCGCTCAACGTGATCCTGCTCGTGCTCGGCAGCGTGCTCGAGATGTACTCGGCGATCGTCGTTCTGGCGCCCCTCATCGTGCCGCTCGGCGCGGCGTTCGGCGTGAACCCGGTTCACCTCGGAGTGGTGTTCCTCGCCAACCTCGAGCTCGGCTTCCTGCTGCCGCCGATGGGGCTCAACCTGTTCCTCTCGGCGACCCGCTTCGGCAAGCCACTGCCGTCGCTGTACCGCCACGCCTTCCCCTTCCTGCTGATCATGTCGCTCGGCGTGCTGGCCGTCACCTACCTCGACGGCCTCACGACCGGGATGCTCAAGCTGTTCGGCGTCGCGGGCGCGTAGCGCTACGTCACGATGGCGTGCTTCTTCAGGAGCTTGTGGAGGTACTTGCGATCCATGTCGGCGTCGCGGGCGGCGCGCGAGATGTTCCCCTCGGCGCGGCCGAGCAGCCATTTGAGGTAGCGCCGCTCGAAGTCGCGCTCGAAGCGATCCTTGTGATCGCGGTAGGAGCTGCGCGGATCGAACGCGAGGTCGACCGCGGGGGAGTCGACGGAGATCCCGTCGGGCGCAGGCAGGCCGAGGCCGAGCCCGCGCTCGACGACGGCGCGCAGCTCGCGGACGTTGCCGGGCCAGTCGTGGATGGCGAGCGCGGCCTCGCCGGGGCCGTCGAGCGCCACCGGCTGTCCCCCGGCGGCGGCGCGCGCGGAGACGGCCGTCGCGCGTTCGGCGAAGGCACGGGCGAGCAGCGGGATGTCGTCGCGACGCTCGCGGAGCGGCGGCACGCGCAGCGGCACCACCGAGAGGCGGAAGAAGAGGTCGTCGCGCAGCTTGCCGCGCTCCACCTCCGCGCGAAGGCTGCGTCGCGTGGTGGCGATGACCCGCACGTCGAGCTTGATCGCGCGCGTGCCGTTTTGCCGCCGCAGCTCGCGCTGCTCGAGGATGCGCAGCAGCTTGGGCTGGAGGTCGAGGCCGATCTCGCCGACCTCGTCGAGGAGCAGCGTGCCGCCCTGGGCCAGCTCGAAGGCGCCCTGGCGCGTGGCGCCCGCGCCCGAGGCGGCGCCCTTCTCGTGGCCGAGCAGCTCCGCCTCCAGCGCCGGGCCAGGCAGCGAGCAGTCGACCACGACGAACGGACCGCCCTTGCGACGCGAGTGCGCGTGGAGCGCGCGCGCCACCGCCTCCTTGCCGACGCCGACCTCACCCTCGACAAGCACCGTCGCATCGGTGGGGCCGATCCGCGCGACGAAGCCGAACACCTCGCGCATGCGGGGCGAGCGCCCGACCAGCTCGCCGCAGCTCTCGGCCTCCGACGGCGCGACCTCGATCCGCTCCTCGAACGGCTGGAACTTGAGCTGTACCGTGCCGACGGTGATGACGCTGCCGGCGCGGATGTACGCTTCGCGGATCTCCGAGCCGTCGAGGAACGTGCCGTTCGTCGAGTGGAGGTCGCGGAGCAGGTAGCCCTTCTGATCGCGCAGGATCTCGAGGTGCACGCGGCTCACCGTCTCTTCGTTGAGCACGAGGTCGTTGTCGTCGCTCTTCCCGACGCGGATCACGTCGCCTGAGACGAGGTACTCGCGGCCCCGCTCGCGACCCTTGATCACGGCGAGCTTGCATTGCGCGAGATGCACCACCATCGGGGCGGCGGCGCCTCCGCGCGCGGTGCGCTCGTCGGCGCCGGCGGTGCGGATCCTGGCGAACTCGTCCACAGCGGCGCGCAGGATAGCACAGCGGCGGGCGCGCCTCGATCGCCCGCCCCGGCGGCGAGCCGTCGACCGTGCCACAAAAAAAACGGGGTGACGGAAACCCGTCACCCCGTGGGAACGCGGTGGGAGCCGATCAGACGGAGAAGTCGATGACGATGACGCCCCGCTGCTCGCCCGGCTGCTGGTTGGAATCGCGGCGCTCGCGCTCCTGCGTCTCGGGGTAGCGCGGCGGCTCGATGTGGATCACCGGCTGCTCCCGATGCTGGCGCTCTTCCTCTTCGCGACGCCGAATCTCCTCGATGATCCACGGGTCGAGCATGGGCTTTCTCCGTCCGCGCCGTCGTGGCCTCTCATTCGGTATTACGTGCAACTGATACGCCACCTTGTCAAGAAAAGTTCCCTCAGGCTGCAAATCGACCGGAATCACTTGAACTTTAGATGCAGGCGGGCCCTCGGAGATTCACCGCCGGGTCAGCGCCGCGGTGGGGCGCGCGTGTCAGGGCATGCGCATCGCCCGTCAAGGGCGCGACGGCGCGGGGCGGTTTCACGTTGCTTCGCAAGCGGTTGCGCGACTGCGCAGGTTTTGCGGAGCGCGCCGCTCAGCGCAGCGCCTCCACGCGCCATGCCCCCTCCTCGCGCACCAGCCGCGCCTCCCGGCGCTCGCCGAGCGGCAGGCGCGCCGCATCGCTCGACACCTCCAGCGGCTCGCCCAGGTGGGCTCGCACCTCGGCGATCTCTTCGGCGATCTCGGCGCGCTTGTCGCCCTCCCATCGCGACCGCAGCTGCTCGATGGTCACCGCGCGCCGGTCCTGCGCGGGGACGAAGCGCAGGACGACGTCCCAGCGACGACGCTCGACGGCGCGAATGAACGATCGGAGCGCCTCGGCTGGGGTGCCCTGCGGGTAGAAGTCGAGCGGGTCGGCGGCCACGCGCCACTGGCCGCCCTCGACCACCAGCGGCAGCGTCTCGCCGTCGCCGGCGCGCGCCTCGGCGCGGAGCTCGACGGCGGCGCCGCGCGAAAGGAGCGCCACGGCTCGCTCGACGTCGGGACGGTGCTCGCGGAGCGCGCGCTCGAAGGCGGCGCGATCGTGGTCGCGGCGGTAGCTCTCGGACATGAGGGTGTAGGCCTCGTCGACGCGTCCGCCGCGGACCGCGTCGAGGTAGCGGCGCAGCGTCTCGTCCGGCGACCTCACCGACGGGCCGCGCGCACAGCCCGCCGCGCACGCGAGCGCCGCGAATGCGAATGCCGCGAGCGCTCGCCATCGAAGGCCACCTCGCCGGACGGTGAGCATCGCCTCTATATAGCCCCCTCCGCGCGGGCACCCAAGCGCGCCGTGTCCCCCTCGCTTCCCGGGCGGAGCGCT
Organism: Myxococcales bacterium; assembly: GCA_021784515.1. Classification (GTDB taxonomy): domain Bacteria; phylum Myxococcota_A; class Polyangia; order Palsa-1104; family SHYY01; genus SHYY01. The sequence goes on from JAJXSP010000173.1 coordinate 5,545, forward strand.
TGACGGTAGGATGCCGGCCGAGGTCCACTTGATCCCCCGCGCCCTGCCCCTCCTCGCCCTCGGGCTCGCCGCCGGGTGCGCTCGACCTGCTACCAACGAATGCCCGAACTGCGACCTCGGCGCCGCCGACAGCCGCGCCCGCATCGATCTGCGAGTGGCGCCCCGGGACCTCGGCAAGACGATCGACCTCGCCTCCGCCGCGCCCTCCGACGGGGGCGACGACCTCGCTGCCGCTGACGACCTCGCGCAGCCGGGCGACCTCGCCGTCGGCGCCGACCTCTCTTGCGGCGCGCCGCGCGTCCCCTGCGGCGGCGCCTGCGTCGACACAAGCAGCGATCCGGCGAACTGCGGCGCGTGCGGCGTGCTCTGCGGCGACGGCCTGGCGTGCGTCGGCGGGGCCTGCGCCTGCACACCGCGCTCGTGCGCCGGCTGCTGCGCGGGCGCGACCTGCCTCCCGGGCACCGCCGACCTCGCCTGCGGCGCGAGCGGCGCGGCCTGCCGCACCTGCGCCACGAGGTGCATCAACCAAGGCTGCAGCGGGTGCGCGCCGGGGACGGTCGACACCGGCGCCTGCGGCAACTGTGGCACGCGCTCGCGAACCTGTGACAACAACGGAAACTGGGGAAACTACGGATCCTGCAACAACGAGGGAGCCTGCGCCGCCGGCCAGCAGCGCAACGTCGCGTGCGGCGACTGCGGCGCCGAGGTCGACACCTGCGGCAACGACTGCCAGTGGCAGATCGGCGCGTGCAACGGTCAGGGCACGTGCAGGCCCGCCGCGACGCGCAGCGTGACCTGCGGCAACTGCGGCACCGAGAACCAGACCTGCGGCAACGACTGCCAGTGGACCGCCGGGGCGTGCAACGGCCAGGGCTGCACG
>JAJXSP010000173.1:6434-11134 GCA_021784515.1 Myxococcales bacterium
GCCCGGCGCGACGAGGGTCGCCGCCTGCGGCAGCTGCGGCTCGCGGACCGACGTGTGCGCGGCGAACTGCCAGTGGCAGACCGGCGCGTGCAACGGCCAGGGCGTCTGCACGCCCGGCGCGACGCAGCAGGGCGGCTGCGATGGCTGCTCGCACCAGACCTGCAGCAACGGCTGCACGTGGAGCGCGTGCACGCTCAAGCCGGGCAATGCGTGCGAGTGGCGGAGCGGCACGCACACCCGGCCGTGCGCCTGCGGTGGAGGATGCGGAGGCAGCGCGCTCCAGTGGTGCCTTCCGAGCTGCCAGTGGTCGGCGGATTGCGCCTGCTGCACCGCCAATTGCGTCAGCTGCTGACGCGGTCGATCACTCGAAGGCGACGGTGAGGCGGTAGGGCTCGCTCGACGGCGCGCTCTTCGCGCGGTCGGCAACCAGGACGAAATATGTCCGACCCGCCACCACCGCCGCCGCGGCCGTGGCCCCGACGCCCGGCGCCACGCGCGAGCCCTCGCCGATCGCCACCGTCGCCGAGCGCGCCGCACCCTCGAGCGTCGCCTTGATGGTGGCGGCCCCGGCGGGCGCGGTGACGCGGTACCAGTCCTGATCGCCCTTCGGCGCGAGCCAGCCGCGAACCGGGCGCCCCGCGTCGATCGGCGTCGCCTCGGCCGCGCCGTCGTCGGGCTCGTGCTCGGTGGCGCCATCGTCGGGCTCGACGGTGAGGGTGAGCTTGTAGGGCGCGTCGAATGCCGTGTCGCGTGGCCGCGCCGAGACGCGGAAGAAGAGGTCGCCGCCCGGCGAGAAGACCGTCGGCAGCGCCTCGCCCTTCCCCGCCCCGCCGTCGTCGGCGAGCAGCCGCGCGCGATCCTTGTCCGCGAGCAGCGCCAGCCGCGCGTCCACCTTCTCCGGCACGTCGAGCTGGGCGCGTACGAGGCTCGGCCCGTCGGCGTGCAGCCGGAACACGTCCACGTCGCCCGGCCAGAGGAAGCCCGCGACCGGCCTGCCCGCGACCACCGCCGTCGCGGTCGCGCGCGTGTCGTTCGGCTCGACCTCCGCGCCCTCCAGCGGCGGCTCGACCTGCGCTCGCAGGGTCCAGCGCGCCTCGGTGGAGAAACCGCTTTCGGCGCGCAACCCGACCAGCGCCGGCCCCGCCGGGAGCGGCGCGTTGCGCAGCCGCAGCTCGTCGCCCTTGCCCCCGCGCGCTTCGGCGATCGTCCGGCCGGCGGCGTCGGCGATCCGCACCGACGGGGCGACGCCCTCGACGGCCGATAGCTCGAGGCGCACGGTGGCGCCGGGGGGAGCGCCGGCGTCGGGCGCGTCCGCCTCCAGCTGGAACCAGTCCTCGTCGTGGCGGCGGCCGAACAGCCCGCTCGCGTCGGCGCCGAGCGGGTTCGCCTGGGCGACGACGTCGTTCGGCTCGCGCTCCTCGCCGAGGGTCTCGTCGGCCGCGATCACCAGGAGCGAGTAGGGCCGCGCGGGAGGCGGCGGCTGAGCGCCCCCGTGCTTCGCCGCCTGCGCGCGCACGCGCAGGTAGTACGTGTGCCCCGCTTCGACGGAGAGGTTCGGGATCACCTGCGCCTCGCCCACCCCGCCGTCGAGCGACGCGGTCAGCTTCTGCCCGTCGCCGTCGAGCGCCTCCAGCCCCAGTTGGATCCCGGGCACGCCCGACAGCTCGACGCGCGCCACCTGGCGACCCGCGCCCGCGACGACCCACTGGTACCAGTCCTCGTCGGGGCGCGCTCCCGCCGCCGTCAGGGCGATCGTACCGCGGACGCCTTTGGGCATCTCCAGCGGCTGCGCGTGCGCGAGGTCGTCGTCGGGCTCCCGCTCGTCGACGAGCGCCACGTCGCGCGACCCCGGCCGCGACGGCGTGGGCGGGGCCGCGCGGTCCACCACCACCACCGCCGGCGGCCGCGCCGCGTCGGGCCGGTCACGCTCCTTCCCCACGTGCGGCCGCGACGAGCAGCCCGCGACGAGCGCGAGCACGAGCAGCGCGCGACGCCGCACCGTCACGCCGTCGAGGCCGCGCCACGCTCGGCGAGCGCGGCGAGGAACTCCGCCTCGCACACCACCTGCCCGTCGACCAGCGCGCGCCCCTTCATCTTCCAGATCTTGCCGCCCTTGCGCAGCGGCTCCACCTCGAGCCTCAGCTGGTCGCCCGGCACCACCGGCCGGCGGAACTTCGCCTTCTCGAGCGCCATGAAGTAGACGACGTGCTTCTCGAGGTCGAAGCCCGGAGTCGAGCGGATCGCCATCACCGCGCCCGCCTGCGCCATCGCCTCGAGGATCAGCACGCCCGGCATCACCGGGTGGCCGGGGAAATGCCCGACGAAGAACGGCTCGTTGATCGAGACGTTCTTCAGCGCCACCACCCCCGTCTCGTCGAGCTCGACCACCCGATCGAGCAGCAGGAAGGGATACCGGTGCGGCAGGATTTCCTGGATCGCCTTGATGTCGAGTGCGCTCACGTCGTCCCCCGGTGCGGCGCCTACTGCGCGCTCGCGTTGTACTTCCGGATCAGCTCGTTCGTGAGGTCCTCCGACGGGGGCGCGTAGAGGATGCCGGTGTTCTTCTCGAGCACGTAGGTCACCCCCTCCTTCTGCGCGATCTGGGCGATGATCGCAGTCATCTTCTTGAAGATCCGCCCCGTCTCCGTCGCCTCCCTCTCCTGCAGCTCCTTCTGGAGGCGCATGTACGTCTCCTGCAGCTGCACCAGCTTCTGCTGCAGCTCCTGCTGCTTCTGCTGGAGCGCCTCGGGCTTGAGCACGGACGACTGCTTGTCGAGATCGTTCTTCATCCGCTTCAGCTCTTCCTGGCGGGCATCGAGGTCCTTCTGCTTCTTCTCGAAGTCCGACTTGAGCTTCGCCTTCGCCCGCTTCCCCTCGTCGGTCTCCTCGAGGGCGCGCTGGAGATCGACGTAACCGATCTTCAACTCCGCGCGAGCCGTGCTCGGCAGCGCCGCCATCGCGGACAGGGACAGCGCGGCAATCAGGATCCTCTTCATGGGGTTTTTCCTCTCTTCAGGGGAGTGCGCAAAAAGTGGGCGATCACTTACTTGACCGCCCCGGCAGTGTCAAGACGGCGCTGGCGCCCGCCGGTCGCGCGAGCGAGTCGCCGCTAGAAGAAGTTGCCAATCGTGAACTCGAAGTCGGTCGCATCCTCGCCCGGCAACCGGCCGATCGGGAACCCCCACTCGAAGCGCAGCGGGCCGATCGGCGAGAACCAGCGGAAGCCGAATCCCACCGAGATCCGGAGGTTGCTGAAGAACGCCGCCGCGCCGTTGCCATTGAGCAGGATGCAGGGATCGGTCTGCGGGAACGTGTGGTCGCCGAGGCCGCAGATGCGCGCCTCGGTGTTGTAGGCGTTGCCCGCGTCGAAGAACACCACGCCCTTGATCTGCACCTGCGGGAAGATCGGGAACTCGATCTCGAAGTTGGAGATGAGCTCCAGGTTGCCGCCGACGTTGAACGGCGCCTTGAAGTCGCTCGGGTCGAGGGTGTTCAGGCGGCTCACGCGCGGGCCGAGGGAGAACAGCGGGAAGCCGCGGAGGTCCATGATGCCGCCGAGGAAATAGCGCTCGTAGATCGGCACGCCGAGCGGATCGCTGCTCCCGATGTAGCCGAGCTGGATGTTCGTGCGCCAGATGAACGGCCCCCAGATCGGGTAATAGAAGCGCGCGAAGCCGGTCAGTCGGTAATAGTTCGACTGTGACTGCAGCACCGTCGGATCGGCGATCTCCGCGGCCGCCGACATGAAGATTCCCTTGGTCGGGAACATGCGGTCGTTTCGGGTATCCCAGTTGATCGACGCGCGCAGCGACGAGGTCCAACCCGAGCGGAACAGGTTGATGATCGTGCCGGGGGCCACCTGCTGCGCCGCGCCGAAGCCGGCGATGTCGAGCGCGATCTCGTTCTGGGCGACGATCACGTCCTCGAGCTTGTAGGTGCCGAACACGCGCACGTTGTCCGAGAGCAGGTAGCCCCAGGTGAGATCACCGCCGCGCGCGGTGCGGTTGAACGAGGGATAGAACAGCAGCGAGTTGTAGAGCGAAAAGGCGAAGGTGATTGGCGTGTCGAAGAAATAGGGGTCGAGGAAGCGCAGCGAGAACAGCTGGCGCAGCGACGAGATCTGCGCCTGCAGGGTCAGCGTCTGGCCGCGTCCGAACAGGTTGTTCTGCGACACCTGCGCCTGGCCGATGAAGTTCTCCACCGACGAGAAGCCGGCGCCAATCTGGAAGGTGCCCGTCGAGCGCTCGGTCACCTCGATGTTCACCTCGATCTTGTCGTCGCTGGCGCCGCGGCGGGTGGACAGCTCGACCTTGTCGAAGAAGCCGAGCATCTGGACGCGGCGCTTGGAGAGATCGAGCAGCGTCTGGTTGTACATCTCGCCCTCGGCGATCTTCAGCTCGCGCCGGATCACCTTGTCGCGGGTCTTGGCGTTTCCCCGGATGTTGATCCGGTCGAAGAAGACCTTCTGGCCCTGCTGCACCTCGAAGGTCAGATCGACGGTCTTGGTGTCGGCGTCGATGTTGGTCAGCGGCGGGATGTTGACGTAGGCGTACCCGCGATCCTTGTAGACGTTCTTCAGCTTGGTGATGTCGGCGCCGAGGTGGGAGCGATTGAACACCTCCCCCGCGTGCACCTTGAGGCGCTTGATCAGCTCCTCTTTGGGAACCACCATGTCGCCCTTCACGTCGAGCTTGCCAATC
>JAJXSP010000174.1 GCA_021784515.1 Myxococcales bacterium
GCGACCGCGAGTCTGCGCGTGTTGTGCGCGGGCTGCTCGACGAGCTGAATCCGGTCGAGGCGGACGTCCTCACCCAGCGATTCGGGCTGGAGATGGACGACCGGCGGACGCTGAAGGAGATCGGCGAGCGCTACCAGCTGTCGAGGGAGCGCATCCGGCAAATCCAGGAGAGCGCGCTCGAAAAGCTGCGCCGGCTGTGCGAGCGGGAGGGATTGACCCTCGACTGAGGGCGACCCGCCGCCGCGGCGCTATCGCTCCGGCATCGGCTGGCCCGGCATCGCTCGTGCCCGCGATCACTGGATCCGGCGCCGCATGGTGACGCTCGAGAGGAGAGTGAAGAGCAGGCCGATCGCCCCGATGACCATGAGGACGAGCCCGACCACGTGCAGGTCGATGCCGGTCACCCGGTAGTTCACCGCCCAAAACAGGATCGCGCCGATCGCGATCAGGAAGAGGCTGCCGCCGGCGTACATGCGCGCAGTGGTCGCAAGAGCGGGGCCCGCCGACGAGGCCGCCCAGCGACGGGTTCAGCGCAGCTCGGCGCCGGGCGCGATGGAGCACGGCTGCACGTAGGGCCCGAGCAGCTCGCGCGACCACCAGGCGCCGGTGCGCCGCCGCGTCTCCCGGTCGGTCATCCGATAGCGATAGAGCTGCGCGCGGACCCAGCGCGGTGGTCCGTCGGGGAATGGGTTCTCCTCGAACAGCCCGATCACCTCGGGCGAGCCCTGGAGGAGCCGCTCGAGGAGGAGCAGGAACCACGGCGGCACCGGTGAGAGCGCCGCGAACCACATCTGCCAGTCGAGGCGCGGCTGGTGCGGCGCGACGGTGCGCGGCGGGCGGCGCGGATCGCCGGGCTTGAAGCGGAACCCGTACGCGCGCCAGGTGCGCCCGTCGAGCGAGCCCTCGATCTCGATCTCCGGGCGGTCGGTCGTCATGACGGCGAACAGCCCGTAGGAGTTCACCGAGCGGAGCGGCGCCGTGGCCTGCACGAGGCCCGTGATCGGTGCGCCGCCGACGGGGCGCCCGAGGAGGCGGCCGAGCAGGCTCGCGCCCGAGAGGATCGCGAGCGGAAGCGCGGCGAGCGCGGAGGCGAGCCGCCACGCCTTGGACGGCGGGCGCGGGCGCCGCCGGCGTGATGAGAGGGCGCCGCGCACGCGCGGGAGGGCGGCGTCGTCGAGGAGCCAGAGCGAATCGACGACGGTGAGCAGGTTGAAGAAGCCGTAGTTTCCCGTCGCGGCGATCGCCGCCTGGAGCGCGGTGACGGCGGCGAAGGCGATGCGTCGCGGCCGCCGCGGCGCGAGCGTGAGGAGCGGGGTCCCGAGCTCCACGCCGAGCGCCATCGCCGTCGAGACGCGCTGCAGCCACCGGGGAAGGTGGTGCGCCGCCCAGCCCAGCCGCGTCGGCAGCGGCTGCGTCGCGTAGTGGTAGCAGCAGGCGGTGAGGTCGCGCCACGTCGGGTCGTGCGAGCCCAGCTTCGCCAGCCCCGACTCGAGCTGGAGGCGCAGCGCCAGCCACCGGAACATCGCCACGCCGACGCGCGGCGGCTCGACGGGCGGCCACCCCCGCGCCGGCGCGACGAGCAGCGCGAGCAGCCCCGACTCGAGCAGCAGCGCGTCCCACTGGAACGCGAGGAAGTCCTGCCCGACGGTGACGAGCGACAGGTAGAGCGCCCACAGCAGCGCCGCCATCGCGCGCGGACGCACCCCGAGCACGAGCGCCACCGACGCCGCCTCTCCCAGGCGACAGGCGCGGAGCAGCGCCCCGTCGGAGGCGTCGAGCCAGAACAGCGTCGGCAGGAGGTGGTAGCGCTCGCGGCCGAGCACGGAGCGCGCCTGCTCGAGCAGCTCGGCGGCCGGCAGGATCCCGCGCCGCCCCCACAGCCCGAGCGCCTGCCCGCGCAGCGATCGAAACGAGATGAAGTAGATCGAACCGAGGCCGGCGAGGAACCAGCGCGCGACCCGGCTCGTCGACGGCGGCGCCGCCTCCGCGCCGAGGAGGAGGCGATCGATCCTCGCCGCGAGCGTGCGGTGGCGCGCGATCCATCGATAGATGCGCTCGGCGATCGGCAGCACCAGCGGCAGCCGCCCCAGCCGGGCAGCCGGCGTGCCCAGCGCGCGGAACACCGCCGCGGCGCCCTCGAAGCGCCGCCCGTCGGGGAGCACGAGCTGCACGCTCCGCCGCGCGTCGGCGCGCGGGATGGCGAACCGCGCGAGCAGCCCCGGCAGCTGGAACGGGAGGTAGCGGACGCGGTCGCCGGTGCGCGCCTGCCAGCGCGCCACCGAGCGACGGCAGAAACCACAGTCGCGGTCGTAGATGACGATCGGGCGCGACGGCGGCAGCCGGACCCGCGGTGGTCCGTTGTGCTTCATTCGCAGCGGGAGGGTAGGTCGCGCGGCGCCGGGCGCATCCGCGTCGAGAGGTGAATCCCGCCAACCGGGTTGTCAGCCCTTGCCAACGCAATGCGCGCCGTCTCTCCGTCGGACGCGGCGCCGCGCGGCCTTCCCGGCGGCCCATCGCTTGCTGAAGGCATTTTCGTCGGCGGCTTCCGCCGCAGGAGGGAACGATGCGCCCCGCCCCGAGTCCGAGCCGCCTTGTCGCCCTGTCCGCGCTCGTCGCCGGCTGCGTCTCTCCGCCCTTGGAGGCACCGCAACCGACCACCGATCAATCGACGAGTTTTACCTATTCGCAAAACCCGAGGAACAAGGTGGACGTGCTCTTCCTGATCGACAATTCCAGCTCGATGTCGGCGATGTCGGCCGAGCTGTCAGCCCGCTTCGATCAGTTCTTCGAGGTGTTCCAGGATCTCTCCGCGGCCGGCACCGCCCAGGCCGACCTGCACGTCGGCGTGGTGACCTCCGATTTCGGGGCGGGGCGCGGCGTCCCGGGGGCGTGCGATCCGTCGCCCGGCGGGCAGCGGGGCAAGCTGCAGGCGCTCGGCGTGGCGGCGCCGGCCGATTGCCTGCCGCCGCGGGGAGCCAATTACATCGAATACGCATTTTCGGCCGATGGAAAGAGCCCCAACAACCTGCCTCCCGGACAGACGCTGCTGAAGACCTTTACCTGCATGGCCTCGGTGGGCACCGGGGGCTGTGGCTTCGAGCATCAATTGGAATCGGTCTATTCCGCGCTCCACGACCCGATCCCGGAGAACCAGGGATTCGTCCGACCGGGCGCGCTCCTCGCCGTGGTGTTCCTCACCAACGAGGACGACGCCTCCGCGCCGCCCGACACCGACGTCTTCGACTCCAGCCTGACGGCGCAATACGGGATCGAGGACTCGTATTCGCGACAGACCCGTTTCGCCATCGTGTGCGGGCCCGCCCCGGGGACGTTTCCGCCCTACGGCGACTCGGGCGGACCGCTGGCGAACTGCCGCGCGGCGCCGAACCCCGACGGGATGGGGCCGGGCAAGCAATACGACATTTCGCGCTACATCGATTTCTTCACCCGGCCCGCGTCGCAGGGCGGCGTGAAGAACCACCCGAACGACGTGATCCTCGTCGGCATCGACGCGCCGTCCGATCCATTCCAGGTCATTCTTTCCAACCCCCAGACGCCGGGCCAGCAACCGTACGTGGCGTGCGCGCCGCTCGACGAGCGTTCCAACCCGGTTTGCGCGCCGGTGCTCCAGCACTCCTGCCAGAACCCGCAGAATCCAGCCTTCTTCGGCGACCCGGCGGTGCGGTTGAACCAGGTGGTCGCCGCCGCCGCCCACCACCACTGGAGCTCGATCTGCGACTCCGACTACACCGGAGCGCTGCAGGACCTCGCCCACCTGATTGGCGGCGAGTTCGGCGCCGGCTGCGTCCCCGCGCCGCTCCCCGATCCCGACCACGCCGACTGCGTCGTCGAGGACGTGACGCTCGCGGCCGACGGGTCGCAGACGGTCACCGCCGTTCCGCAATGCGATCCGGCGGCGCCCGCATTCCCCTGCTGGAGGGTGGAGGCGAAGGCGGCGTGCGCGGGCGACTCGCCGCAGGGGATCGGGATCACCATCGATCGCAACGGCGCCCCGCCGCCCGACGACACCGACGCGCGCGTCTCGTGCGCGACCCTCGTCGACTGATGATCAGCGCCGAGCGGGCCCCTCACGGGAAATGCGCCGCGGCGGTGCGGTAGGATGACCGCGCCATGTCCCTCCGTCTCCTCGCCCTGCTGCGCCCCTACTCCTTCCTCATCCTCCTCGGCGCGCTCGCCGTCATGATGCGACAGGCGGCGGGCCGGCTCGCGCCGCGGGTCGCCATCGCGCCGCTCGTCTTCCTGATCACGCGCACGCCGGTGCTGATCGGGTGGCTCGTCGGCGCGGGGGCATTCGCGGCGCTGCTCCTCCCGAAGGCGATCGCCCACGGCCACGACGGGCCATCGGACCTGCTCGTCCTGAGCGGCATCTGCGCGCTGTGCGGCCTCGGCGTCGCCACGCTGACGGTGGGCCCGGGCTTCTTCGCGCTGCGCGCCTTCGCCGCCGCTCCGGTCGTGTCGCTCGAGCCGGGCGAGCGCCTGCTGCACGACCGGATGGCCAACCACTTCCTCGGCGGTGAAGCGCGTGGCGGCCGCCTGCTCGTCACGTCGCGGCGCCTCGCCTTCCGCCCGCACCGCTTCAACGCGCAGCTCGCGACGTGGAGCGTGCGTCTCGAGGAGATCGCCGACCTGCGCGCCGAGGGCGATCGCTTCCTCGTCGTCGCACTGTCGGGCGGCGCCGCCGAGCAGTGGCTGGTGGCGTGGGGCGCCCGCGGCGTCGGCGAGGCGGTGCGCGCCGTCGCGGCGCGTCCCGAGCAGGAGCGGGCCTGGCCCGGCGGTCAGCCCTGCGCCGGCAGCGTGAAGTAGAAGCGGCTGCCCTTCCCCGGTCGGCTCTCGACTCCGATGTCGCCGTGGTGGGCTTCGATGATCATCCGGCAGATGAAGAGGCCCAGGCCGAGACCGGCCCGGTACCTCGCCAGGTCCGACGGCGCGCGGTAGAAGCGGGTGAAGAGGCGGGCCTGGTGCTCCTCGCGGATGCCGGGGCCCGAATCCGCCACCGAGACCTCGAAGCGGTCGTCGCGCCGCGTGAGCCCCACCTCGACGGGCGCGTCGTCCGGCGAATACTTCACCGCGTTGTCGAGCAGGTTGGCGAGCACCTGCTCGATGCGCGCCGGATCGGCCACCACGGGCGCGGAGCCGTCGGCGAGCGTCACGCGGATCGCCTTTCCCGTGGCGCGCGCGCGGAAGTCCTCCACCGTCGAGGAGACGAGCTTGCCGAGGTCGGTCGGCGTGGGGCGGATGGCGATCTGGCCGCGCTCGAGCCGCGAGGCGTCCAGGAGGTCCTCCACCATCTGCGTGAGCCGCCAGGTCTGTCGCTCCACCTTCTCCAGCATCGCGCTGTCGACGGGGCGCCCGCTCGCGACCCGCTTGCGGGCCAGCTCGACGCCGAGGCAGAGCGCGGTCAGCGGCGTGCGCAGCTCGTGGGAGGCGATGTCGAGGAACTCGCTCTTCGTGCGATCGGCGGCCTCGGCGCGCTCCTTCGCCTCGCGCAGCGCCTCGTTCGCGCGCCGCTGCTCGGTGATGTCCTCGATCATCTTCAGCCCGTAGCGCGCCTTGCCGTCGTTGCCCTGGAGCACCGAGGCCGTCAGCCGGATCCACATGAGGCTGCCGTCCTTTCGCACGTAGCGCTTCTCGCGGACGAAGGCCGGAACCTCGCCGTCGAACAGCCGCGCGATGGCGGCCTCGCCGTCGATCCGGTCCTCCGGGTGGGTGATCGCGTCGAAGGAGCGTCCGACCAGCTCTTCCTCGGTGAAGCCGGTCATCTGGCAATAGGCCGCGTTCACGCGCACGAAACGGCGCTCGAGATCGACGATCGACATCCCGAGCGGCCCCTGCTCGAACACGCGGCGGAAGCGCTGCTCGCTCTCCTCGAGCGCCTCCGCCGCTTGCCTGCGCTCGGTGAGATCGCGCACCACGCCGACCATCGCCAGCGGCTCGCCGCGCGCGCCGTGGACCTTGGCGACGGAGAGCCAGGTGGGCACGGTGTGGCCATCCTTGTGGCGGAGCACGACCTCGTCCGACCAGCGCCCCCTCGAGGCGATCTCGGGCAGCATCGCCTCCGCCATGGCCGGATCGGCGTGCAACACCTTCACGCTCACGCCCTCCAGCTCCTTGGGCGTGTAGCCGAGGAGCCGCTTCATCGCGTGATTGGCGTGCAGCACCGTGCCGTCGATGGCGACCACCTGGATCGCGTCGGGCGCCTCCTCGACCGCCTGGGAGAAGAGCCGCAGAGCCTCCTCCGCGCGGCTGTTCCGCGCCAGCACGAGCATCAGGGCGAGCGTCACCACACCGATCAGCAAGCGATTCCACAGCTCGGCGGCGGTGGGGTGGAAGAGCTGGTGCGCGAAGGTTCCATCGCCGAGGACCCAGGCGTCGAAAGCCGCATCGACGACGCCGAGCGCGAACGCCAGGACCACGCCGAGGCCCACGATGATGCGCGCGGCTCCCAGCCGGTGGAGCGCCGCCCTCATCGTGCGACCTCCTCGTGGCGGGGGAGCCGACCTCTGTGTCGAGCGATGCGCGGCATGACTGCCCTTTCCCGGACGGGCAGGACGGCGGGACAGTATGAGGCGAGGCCCGGCGCGTCAAGACGCACCAGCAGGGCTTTCTCGACGGTGGCGCGTCCGCCGACAGCGTCGGGCCGGCCTTGCTGGGAGGGCGATCGCTGCCTCCAACCCGCTCTGGGCGGGGCCCCGATGGCGAGTCGGAAGATGACCTACGAGCTGTTCTATTGGCCGGGAATCCCCGGTCGGGGCGAATTCGTGCGGCTGGCGCTCGAGCAGGCGGGCGTGCGGTACGTCGACGTGGCGCGCGAGCCGGCGCCGAGGCGGGGCGGCGTCGCGGCGATCGTGCGGCTGCTCGGCGGTCGTGAGGCCGGCCTCCTTCCGTTCGCGCCGCCGATCCTCCGCGCCGGCGACCTCGTCATCGCCCAGACCGCCAACATCCTGCTCTACCTCGGGCCGCGGCACGGCCTGGTGCCCGCCGACGAGGAGCAAGACGAAGACCGGAGCGAACACGAAAACGGGAACGGGAACGGGAACGGGAACGGGAACGGGAACGGGAACGGGAACGGGAACGGGAACGGGAACGGGTTCGAAGACGACGACGGGAACGGCGGGGTGCTGGACGTCTGATTCGAGGGACTCGTGATCGATTGGGCGCGGGCCCGGCCACGCCGCCGTCGACAACCCCGGAGCCGCACCGACGGAAAGCTGGGACGTAGTAGAGGCGACGGGCTGGGAGCGGCGAGCTACTTCGCGGGCGCCTTCGGCTGGTCCTTTACCGCCTCGATGTCGAGGGAGATCGTCACCTCGTCCCCGACCGCCGGCCCCGCCTCGAGGATCTTGTTCCAGGTGAGCCCGAAGTCCTTGCGGTTGATCTTCGTCGTCGCGGAGAAGCCGCGGCGCGTCTCGCCCATCATTCCCTTGATCTCGGGCGAGGCCGACACCTCGAGCATCACCGGCTTGGTCACGCCGTGGAGCGTGAGGTCGCCCGTCACCTTCAGCTTGTCCTTGCCCGCCTTGGCGACCTTCGTCGACTTGAAGGTGATCGTCGGGAACTTCGCCGCGTCGAAGAAGTCAGGCGACTTGAGGTGGCCGTCGCGGCCGGCGTCGCGCGTGTCGATGCTGCCGACGTCGAGGGTCGCCTCGACGGCCGCCTTCGTGAGGTCCGCGTCGTCGAGCGTGAGCGTACCGGAGAACTTCCGGAACTCACCGCGCACCTGCGAGATGACGAGGTGCCGGACGGCGAAGCCGGCGCTGGAGTGCGCCGGGTCGATGTTCCAGCTGCTGCCGGCGAGCGCGGCGCCGGGGGCGAGGGCGAGGGCTGCGAAGAGGAGCTTGTTCATGGTCCGTCCTTGTCTGACCCGATCGTTCGAGTCGGTGGTCCGTCGCTATGCCGCCGACGCGGCGGCGCTGCTTCTTAGGGCCCGATCAGAAACAACTTGCTCAATCTCACCGTCGATCCATCCCGACCGGCTTCGTCTCTCCTCGGTCAAATACAAAGAGTATTCTCCCTCGTCGCTCCTCGCCGGATCGGGCGCCTCGACGGCGATCTTTGATCAACTTGCTCCTGAACGGGCCCTTACCGCTTCCACTTCGAACATCAACTCGACCTTCTCGCCGACCAGCACGCCGCCCGCTTCGAGCGCCGCGTTCCACACGAGGCCGAACTCGCGGCGGTCGATCGACGCGCGCGCCGAGAATCCCGCGCGGCGGTTGCCCCACGGATCGGTGCCGCTGCCGCCGAACTCGGCCTCGAGCGTCACCTCGCGCGTCACGCCGCGGATCGTGAGGTCGCCGGTGACGCGGTAGGCGCCCGCCGCGGCGGCCTCGATGCGCTTCGAGGAGAAGGCGATCTCCGGGTGGGCGGCGGCGTCGAGGAAGTCGGGCGAGCGGAGGTGTGCGTCGCGATCCGCCACCTGCGTGTCGATCGACGCCGCCTCGATGCGCACCGCCACCGACGAGCGCGGAAGGTCGTTCTCGTCGAGCTCGATCGCCCCCGACCACTTCGCGAAGCGGCCGTGCACCTTGGAGATGACCATGTGGCGGACCCAGAAGTGGATCGCCGAGTGGCCGACGTCGATGTCCCAGCGGTTGGTTGCCATTGTGGAGACCTTTCCGAGCGAGGTCCGTCCTCGATGGCGATAGTCTTGCGATCGTTCCGTCCGGCTGGCAATCTCCCGCACGAGCACATCACTGTTCCACCATGGGAACAATGGATCTGAACCTCGTCACGCTCTTCGAAACGGTCGCGCGCACCGCGAGCTTCTCGGCGGCGGCGAAGGAGCTGCGGCTGCCCAAGTCGTCGGTGAGCCGCGGCGTCGCGCGGCTCGAGGCGGAGCTCGGCGTGCAGCTCCTCCATCGCACCACGCGCCACGTCGCGCCGACGGCGGCCGGCACCGCGCTCTACGATCGCGTCGCGCCGCTCCTGCGCTCGATGAACGCGGCGCTCGGCGAGCTGCCGGAGCGCGACGAGGAGCCCTCGGGCGAGCTGCGGATCACCGCGCCGGTCGATCTCGGCGTGCTGTTCCTCGCCGAGGCGGTCACGCGCTACACCGCGCGCTACCCGCAGGTGTCGGTCGATCTCCACCTCACCGGTCGAGTCGTCGATCTCGTCGCCGAGCGCTTCGACGTCGCGCTGCGCGCGGCCACCTCGCTCAAGGACTCGACGCTCGTCGTGCGGAGGCTGGTGCGCACCGTCGGGCACCTCTACGCCTCTCCGATCTACCTCGCCCGCCGCGGCGCGCCGCGCACCGAGCGCGACCTCGAAGGGCACGAGTGGGTCCTCTTCCGTCCGGGGCCCCAGAAGCTCCGGATGCCGACGCAGGATCGCCCGCGCGGCACGCCGATGCCCAAGGCGCGGATCGTGACCGACGATCTCCTCTTCATGCGCGACGCGCTGCGCGCGGGCGCCGGGATCGGGCTCTTGCCGACGTTCCTCGTCGAGGCCGACGTCGTCGCGGGCACCCTCGTCCGCGTGCTGCCGCGCTACGAGCGGCCGAGCGGTTCCCTGCACTTCGTGACGCCGGCGGCGCGCCACGTGCCGCGCAAGGTGACCGCGTTCCGCGACCTGATCGTCGAGCTGCTGAAGACGCGGGCCGGAGCGTTCTGAGCAAAAAATTGGCTCCGCGTGACGAGCGCTCGTAGCATCGCCGCACGTCCATGTCGTCGCCGGACACGTTTCCCCGCGCCTTCGGCCGCTACACCCTCCTCGAGCCGCTCGCCCAGGGCGGGATGGGATCGCTCTACCTGGCTTGCCAGGGCGACCCGGGGATGGAGAAGCTCTGCGTCGTCAAGACGGTGCTGCGCGAGCTGGCGGACAAGGAGTACCTCGCGCGCTTCCGCGACGAGGCGAAGGTCCTAGTGCGCCTCGCCCACGGCAACCTCGTGCCGGTGTTCGACGCGGGCACCGTCGCCGGCGAGCTGTACGTCGCGATGGAGTACATCGACGGCAAGGACCTCCGCGCGGTGTGGAACCGCTGCGCGCGGAAACAGATCGCCTTCCCCGTCGACGTCGCGCTCCACATCGTCAAGGAGCTGTGCCGCGGGCTGCACCACGCGCACGGCTTCGGCGAGCTGAAGCTGGTGCACCGCGACGTCTCGCCGCCCAACGTGCTGATCGCGTTCTCGGGCGAGGTGAAGCTGACCGACTTCGGGCTCGCCTCCTCGACGCTGAAGCTCGAGCACACCGCGCCCGGCGTGATCTACGGCAAGGTCTCGTACATGTCGCCGGAGCAGGCGCGGGGCGCGCCGCTCGACGGGCGGACCGATCTCTACGCCGCCGGCGTGATCCTGTGGGAGCTGCTCACCGGGCGGCAGCTCTTCCCCGCGGGCGAGGACAACACCCTCGATCGCGTGCGCGACCCGAAGGTCGATCCGCCGTCGTCGCGCGCCGCGCGCGTCACGCGCGCCCTCGACGCGCTCGTGCTCAAGGCGCTCGCCCGCGACCCCGCCGACCGCTACGCCGACTGCGAGGCATTCCGCGCCGCGCTCGCCGAGCACCTCGCGCGCGAGGCGCCCGCCACCGACGCCGCGCGCGTCACCGCCTTCCTGCGCCAGCTGTTCGACGACGAGATCGACGACGACCGCCGCCGCCGCGAGCGGCTGGTGGCCGACGCGCGCGCCGGCCGCGTCGACGTGAAGCGGCTCGAGCAGATGACGCCGCCCGACGTGAACCTCGCCGAGCTGGATCTGTCGGCGCCCACCTCGGCCGGCATCCTCAACACGCTCGTCGACGGGCGCTACCAGGTGAACCGCCTCGTCGGCGAGGGCGGGATGGGGCGCGTCTACGAGGCGGAGCACGTCGAGATCGGCAAGCGGGTGGCGCTCAAGGTGCTCCACCCGAGCTACTCGCGGCACGCCGAGGCGGTGCAGCGCTTCCGTCGCGAGGCGCGCGCGGCGGCGCAGCTCGGGCACCCCAACATCGTCGACGTCACGGACTCGGGCACGACGCCCGAGGGCGCGGTCTACTTCGTGATGGAGTTCCTCGAGGGGCGCGACCTGGCGGACACGCTCTCCGCCGAGGGGCGCCTGTCGGTCGAGCGCGCGATCGACATCGGCGTGCAGATCGCGCGGGCGCTCCACGCCGCGCACCAGGCG
>JAJXSP010000175.1 GCA_021784515.1 Myxococcales bacterium
CGCCGCTGCGCGGGCGGGAGCGGGTGCATGCCGTCGTCACCCTCGCCGTCGAGGACGGCGGGCGGACGCTGGGGCCGCAGGAGGCGCAGCGCGCGGCGACGGTGGCGACCATCGCGGGCCACGCATTCGAGGCGGCGCAGCGCCATCAGGCGGTGCAGCGGCGGCTCCGGCGGGCCTCGTTCCTCGCCGAGGCGGGCGCGCAGATCGGGGCTGGCTTCGAGCCGCGCACGACCGCCGAGCGCGTGGCACGCCTCACCGTCCCCTTCCTCGCCGACTGGTGCGCGGTCGACCTGGTCGAGAACGAGGGGCCGGTGCGCGTCGCGGCGTTCCACGCCGATCCGAGGCGGCGCGAGCTGCTGCTGGAGATCGCGCGCCTGCGCGGCCGCCGGCTGCGCTGCGAGCCGGACCTGGTGCCCGAGGTGAGCGAGGCGCGGCTCGAGGCGCTGGCGCCGGAGCCGGAGGAGCGCCGCCTCCTGCGCGAGGTCGGCTGCGCGTCGCTCTTGAGCGCGCCGTTGCCGGTGCGCGGCCAGACGGTGGGGACGCTGCTGCTCGGCATCGCCCACTCGGGGCGGCGCTTCGACCATGAGGACCTCTCGCTCGCCGAGGACCTCGCGCGCCGGACCGCGCTGGCCATCGACAACGCGCGGCTGTTCCGCAAGGCGCAGGACGCCGGCCGCCGCGCCGCGTTCCTCTCCGACGTGGGGGCACAGCTCGCCGCGACCCTCGAGCTGTCGCAGATCCTCGATCGCCTCGCCCTCGCGACGGTGCCCTTCCTCGGCGACTACTGCGCCATCGACCTGCGGGAGGCCGACGGGCGGCTCCGTCGCGCGGCGGTCGCGCACGTCGATCCCACGAAGGCCGACCTGGTGCGACAGCTGGGCGAGCGGCTGACGTTCAGCGCGAAGGCCTCGCCCGTCCACAAGACGATCGCCACCGGCCGATCGACGCTGGTCGCCGACCCGCGGCGCGACTCGCTGGAGGCGGTGGCGGAGGAGGTCGGCGCCCTCAATCTCGTGCGGGCGATCGCGCCGTGCTCCTACCTCGTCGTCCCGCTCCAGGTCGGCGGCCGGATCCTCGGCACGCTGGCGATCGCCACCTCGGAGTCGCAGCGGCGCCTCGGGCCGGCCGACCTCGCGCTCGCCGAGGAGCTGGCCCGCCGCGCCGCCCTCGCCGTCGATCACGCCCGGCTGTTCCGCGAGGCGCAGGACGCGGTGACGCTGCGCGAGGAGTTCCTCTCGGTGGCCTCGCACGAGCTGCGCACGCCGCTCAACGCGCTGCTGCTCTCCGTCGAAGCGCTCGGACGGGACGTGAGCCGCAACGGGGGCACGTGTCCGCGCGCCGAGCCGCTCCTCGAGAAGCTGGGGCGGCAGGCGCGGCGGATCGCGCACCTCGTCGACAACCTCCTCGACGCCACGCGCTGCACGCACGGCCAGCTGTCGCTGCGCCGCGAGCCGCTGGCGCTCGGCGGGCTGGTCCGCGACGTGGTGGCGCGCTTCGACGACGAGGCGGAGCACATCGGCTCGACGATCACGGTGGTGACCCGCTCCGAAGGCACGGGCCAGTGGGACCGCATGCGGATCGAGCAGGTGGTGACCAACCTCGTCTCGAACGCGCTGAAGTACGGGCGGGGACGGCCGATCGAGGTGGATGTGGCATTCGACGAAGAGCGGGCGTGGATCACGGTGCGCGATCACGGCGCGGGCATCGCCGCGCGCGACCTCGGCCGCATCTTCGGCCGCTTCGAGCGCGCCGACCGCGAGGGCCACAAGGGGCTCGGGCTGGGGCTCTACATCGTCGACCAGATCGTGCGCGCCCACGGAGGGTGCGCGACGGTGGAGAGCGTGGAGGGGGAGGGCAGCTGCTTCATCGTCGAGCTGCCGCGATAGCTAGTCCCTGCGGCCGCACACCTTGCAGCGCCCGTCGGGGCCGAGCAGGCCGACGCAGGCGCCGTCGGGGCAGAGGCGGCGATCGTCGTCGAACGGTGGTGCGTCTTCGCGCGCGTCGCGCGCGTCGCCCGCGTCGCCCTCGTCACCGGCGTCCGCCGCGACCGGCTCGCCCGCGCCGGCGGTGCGCCCGCACTCCCGGCAGCGTCCGTCGTCGCCGATCACGCCGGTGCACGCGCCGTCGTCGCACAGGCGGCGCGAGTCGAAGTCGGGCGTCTCGCCGCCCTCGATGGGGGTCTCGTCGGTCATCACTTGAGGTTCTTGAACAGCGCGGCCAGCTTCGCCTTCGCGTCGACGGTCGAGGTGTCGACCTTGAAGGCGTCGGCGTCCCTGAAGTCGAAGTGCATGCAGAAGTTGGCCTCGGTGCGGTCGCGGATGAACGCCGCCTCGGGCTCGCGGCACTGGTTGTGGAGGCTCGGGTCGTAGAGCCGGCAGTTCTTGCAGCAGTGGAGATCGGCGCCGCAGTGCGGGCAGGAGTCGCGGCGGCCGACCTTGACGCCGACCTTCACCTCGAAGATCTGCTCGTTGCCGCAGGAGTGACAGAAGTACGCCATGGGCGCGGACTCTAGCACATGCGGCGAGGCGCGCTTCCCTCGCAGGCCCGGCCTTCGGGGATGTTGACTGCGCACTGCGGACGCGCTATGGAGAGGCCCCCAAAAACCGGCCGCCGCCCGCCCGCGGGCCGCCGCCCCGCACACCGTTCGAGGCATCCATGTACGACACGTCAGACCTGCGCAAAGGGCTCAAGATCCTCCAGGACGGCCAGCCGTACATCGTGGTCCAGGCCGACTTCGTCAAGCCGGGCAAGGGCGCGGCGTTCACCCGCACCAAGATGAAGAACCTGCTCACCGGGGGCGTCATCGAGCGCAACATCCGCTCGGGCGAGAAGATCGAGCCCGCGGACATCGAAGATCACGAGATGACCTTCCTCTACAAGGAAGCCGAAGACTTCGTGTTCATGAACAGCAAGACCTACGAGCAGGTCAACATCACGAAGAACATCGTCGACGACGCCTGGAAGTTCCTCAAGGACAACCTCGTCGTGCAGGTGATGTTCTTCAATGGCCGCGCGATCGGCGTCACGCCTCCCAACTTCGTCAACCTGAAGGTCCTCAAGAGCGATCCGGGCGTGCGCGGCGACACGTCCTCGGGCGCTTCGAAGCCCGCCACCCTCGAGAGCGGCGCCACGATCAACGTGCCGCTGTTCATCAACGAGGGCGACGTGCTGCGCATCGATACCCGCAGCGGCGACTACGTCGAGCGCGTCAAGGAGTAGCGCATCACCGAGCGGGAGCGGATCGGCCCGGCGCGGTTCGCCAACCTGCGCCGGCGCGCGGTGGCGATGGAGGCGCTGCGCCGGTTCTTCGCCAGCCGCGGCTTCCTCGAAGTCGAGACGCCGCTCATGGTTCCCTCCCCGGGTCTCGAGCTTCACCTCGACGCATTTCCGGTCGAGCGCTCCTATCTGATCACTTCCCCCGAATACCAGCTCAAGCGCCTCCTCGCCGCCGGCGTCGACCGCGTCTACTCCCTCTGCAAGTGCTTCCGCCGAGGCGAAGCGGGCCGCCACCACAACCCCGAATTCACGATGGTGGAGTGGTACCGCTCACCAGGCAATTGGGAGGAGATCGCGCGCGACGTGGAAGACCTCGTACACGAGGTCGTGCGCGCGGTCCGCGACGTTCGCACCGGGGCAGGCGGTGCCGGGCGCTTCGATCGTCGCCTCCGCGGGGATGGCGCCTCAGCCGCCCACGAAGACGCGGTCGGACAGGCGCCTCGGCTTCGGGCTGGCATCCGCCGCGCAGACGTGGCGGAGCGCCCTCAAACGCCCCGCTCCGTCGACGATCGAGCCACCATCCAGGTGAAGGGCCCAATTGCGGGCAGCGATTCAATCCCTGACACGACCGCAAATCGCCCCGAAACCGGGACCGTTCCGCCAGCGGACTCCCAGCCTGACTCAACCGCACAACGACTCCACACTGAGCCCTTCCCCTCGCAGGGGAACGCGACCGGGGACGCGAACGGGAACGCGAACGGGAACGCGAACGAAACCCCGATTACCTACCAAGGAACCCCACTATCGCTGAAGGCCCCATGGCAATGGCTCGGCGTCGCCGAAGCAATGGCCCGCTGGGCGGGCGTGACGATGGATCCCGAGACGACGGTCGAAGAGCTGAGACAAAGAGGGCGCGCCGCCGGCCACCACGTCCCCGACTCTCTGACCGCCTGGGACGACGTCTTCTTCTCGATCTTCCTCGACGCCGTCGACCCGAAGCTGGGCAGGGACTGCCCGACGATCCTCCACCACTGGCCGCCGCAGCTCGCCGCCCTGGCGCGCATCGGCGCCGACGGATGGGCGGAGCGCTTCGAGGGCTACGCCGCCGGCCTCGAGCTGGCCAATGGCTTCGGCGAGCTGCTCGATCCCGTCGAGCAGCGCGCGCGGTTCGAGCACGAGCGGGCGGAGCGGGCGCGGCGCGGGCTGCCGCTCTACCCGATCGACGAGCGCTTCCTCGCGGCGCTCGGCGAAGGGATCCCGCCCTCGGCCGGGGTCGCCCTCGGCGTCGACCGGCTGGTGATGCTCGCCTGCGACGCGCCGTCGGTGCGCGACGTGCTTGCCTTCACCGTGGACGAGCTGTGAGCCCGCGCGACCCGCTCGTCCGATCGCTCGGCGCCGCGCTGGTCGACGGCGGGCTGAACGTGATCGCCTCGGCCGACGCCGCGGGCTGGCCGGGCGCGGGCGCGCTCCTCGACGGGGCGCGCTCGGTGATCGTCGTCGGGTCGGGCGGCCGCGCGCTGTGGTCACGCTTCCGCGCGTGGAGCGACGAGGCCCCGCGGGCGCGCCTGCTCGACGAGGCCCACCCGCTCGATCGCTACGTCGGCACCGTCCTCGATCGGGGCGACGCCCTCCTCGCCGCCGCCGGGGTGCGGGCGCGGCGCTTCGAGCCGACGGTGGTCTTCGAGCCGCGCGTCGACTTCCGGCGCCTCGCGACGCTGGCCGGGCTCGGCGCCTCGTCGCCGCTCGGCATCGTCGTGCACCCGGTGTTCGGGCCGTGGTGGGCGCTCCGCGGCGCGTGGCTGATCGACCGCGCGCTGCCGCCGACACCGCCGCTCGTGCTCCCCTGCGAGGGCTGCGCGTCGGCGCCGTGCCGGGCCGCGATCCCCGACGGCACCGAGGGGACGATCCTCGCCGCGATCTTCCCCGCGCGCGCCGCCTGCCGCATCCAGGAGCACCGCTACACCGACGAGCAGATCGCCTGGCACCTCGACTTCCAGGCGGCGCGCCGGCGCCTCGCCGCGCTCCACGGTGTCGGGGCGTGAGGGCCACGCCGGGCCGCGTCGCCGCCGTCGTCGCCGGCTGCGCCGCGATCCTCGCCGCCGCGATCGGGACCGGCTTCGCCGTCGGCGTCGAGTCCATCGACCTTGGCCGCGCCCTCACCGATCGCGCCTCCACCGACGCGGCGATCTTCTTCGGCGCGCGCCTGACGCGCGTGCTCCTCGGCGCGGTGATCGGCGCCGCGCTGGCGCCGGCGGGCGTCACCTTCCAGGCGCTGCTGCGCAACCCGCTCGCCGACCCGTACGTGCTCGGCGTCTCCGGCGGCGCGGCGGTGGCGGGCACCGCGGCGATCGTGCTCGGCGGTGGCGCGGGCCTGCTCGGCGCGTGGACGCTGCCGGTGTGGGCGTTCGGCGGCGCGCTCGGCGCCGTCGTGGCGGTGTGGGCGCTGGGGCGCGTGCGGGGCCGGCTCGTGCCCGGCGTGGCGCTGCTCGCCGGCGTGGTCTTGAACGCGCTCTCCGCGGCGCTGATCGTCGCCATCCGCCTCCTCGCCACGCCGACGAGCGCGCACGAGGCGCTCTACTGGCTCACCGGTACGCTGGCGCCGATCGACGGCGCCCGCCTCGGCGCGCTCGCCGCGTACGTCGCCCTGGGCCTTGGCGTGCTGCTCTCGCTGGCGGTGGCGATGAACGGGCTGGCGCTCGGCGACGACGCGGCGCACACGGTCGGCGTCGACACCGAGCGGGCGCGGCGCGCGATGTTCCTGGCGGCGTCGCTCCTCACCGGGGCGGCGGTGGCGTTCGCCGGGCCGATCGGCTTCGTCGGGATCGTCGTGCCTCACGTGCTGCGCGGGCTGCTCGGCCCCGACCACCGCGTGCTCCTGCCCGCCTCGGCGCTCGTCGGCGCGGCCTTCGTCGTCGCGGCCGACACCGCGGCGCGCCTCCTCTTTCGCGTGCTCCACACCGAGCCCACCGTCGGCGTGCTGACGGCGCTGATCGGCGCGCCCTTCTTCCTCGTCGTGCTGCGGCTGCGCGGCGAGCGCCGGGTGTTCGGGTGATCCGTTTCGACGACGTGTCGTTCGGCTACGACGCGCGCCCCGTCGTCGAAAGCCTCTCGCTCGAGGTCCCCGCGGGCGAGTTCCTCGGCGTCATCGGCCCCAACGGCGCCGGCAAGTCCACCGTGGTGCGGCTGCTCCTCGGCCTCTTGCGCCCGCAGCGCGGTCGGGTGACGCTCGACGGGCGCGAGGTCGAGCGGTGGCCGCGGCGCGAGTTCGCCCGCCGCGTCGGCGCGGTGACGCAGGAGGAGGCGCTCGAGTTCCCGTTCACCGCGCTCGAGGTGGTGCTGATGGGGCGCACCGCGCACCTCGGGCCGCTCGGCTTCGAGGACGCCGCCGACGTCGCAGCGGCGCGCGCCGCGATGGCGGCCACCGGCGTCGAGGCGCTCGCCGACCGCCCGCTCCACGCGCTCTCCGGCGGCGAGCGCAAGCGCGTGCTGCTCGCACGCGCGTTCGCGCAGGACCCGACCGTGCTCGTCCTCGACGAGCCGGCCGCGGCGCTCGACATCCAGCACCAGATCGGGATCTTCGATCTCCTCGCCGAGCGTCACCACCGCGGCGCGACGGTGATCGTCGTGGTGCACGACCTCAACCTCGCCGCCGCCTACTGCGAGCGCCTGCTGCTGGTGCGCCGCGGGGCGCTGGCGCTCGTCGGCAGCGTCGAGGAGGTGCTCACCTATCGGCGCGTCCGCGAGGCGTTCGGGGTGGACGTGTACGTCGGCGTGAACGAGATCAGCGGGCATCGCTTCCTGATCCCGATGTCGTCGCAGAAGCGCTCGTAGATCGTTTTTGCGCGGCGCCCGTTTCACGGGCCATGCGCAAAACCACCATCCTCCAGCTCTCCGCTATCGCCGCCCTCGTCCTCGTCGCGATCGCCCTCGGGGCGCCGCGCCAGCAGCCCCGGCCGCCGCTGCAGCAGGATCCGCCGGTGCCCGCCGGCGACGGGCGGCCGATCGATCTCGTGATCGCGCTCGACACCTCGAACAGCATGGACGGCCTCATCGACAGCGCGCGCCAGAAGGTGTGGGACGTGGTGAACGTCCTCGGGCAGGCCAGGCCGAAGCCGGCCCTCCGCGTCGGGCTGATCTCCTATGGCAACACCGGCTACGACGCGCGCGCCGGCTGGGTGCGCAAGGACGCCGACCTCACCGCCGACCTCGACGGCATCTACGGCAAGCTGTTCGCGCTGCGCACGATGGGCGGCGACGAGTACGTCGCGCGCGCGGTGAAGGTGGCGACCGAGGAGATGCAGTGGAGCCAGAACCCCGACGCGCTCCGCATGGTGTTCGTCGCGGGCAACGAGCCGGCGAACCAGGACCCCATCGTCCCCGTCGACGAGGCGGTGGCGAAGGCGCGCGAAAAGGGCATCTTCGTCAACACGATCTATTGCGGACAGGACGGCGCCGTCGAGGCGCGGCTGTGGCAGCAGGTCGCCACCCTCGGCGGCGGCCGCTACGCCGCGATCGACCAGAACAGCGCGGTGGCGGTCGCCACGCCGCTCGACGGCGAGCTGGCGCGGCTGTCGGTCGAGCTGAACAAGACCTACGTCGGCTACGGCGCGGGCGGCCAGGCGGGGCTCGCCAACCAGGCGGCGCAGGACGCCAACGCCTCGTCGCTCGGCGCGGCGGTCGCGGCGACGCGCGCGGCGGCGAAGTCGAAGGTCGTGTACGACAACTCGACCTGGGACCTGGTGGACGTGTTCAAGCGCGCGCCCTCGAAGGCGGTCGCGAAGCCGTCGGCGGCGCTGCCGCCCGAGATGGCCGCGATGTCGGAGAAGGACCGCACGGCGTTCCTCGACGGCAAGGCGAAGGAGCGCGAGACGATCCAGAAGCAGATCGACGAGCTGTCGGTGAAGCGCGAGCAGATGGTGAAGGAGATTCGGGCGAAGAAGGCGGGACCGAAGGCGCTCGACGACGCGCTCGACGGCGCGATCCGGCAAGAGGCGGGAGCGAAGGGGTTCAAGTTCTAGGGAACGGGAACGGCTGCCCAGTTCGTTATCGGATTTTCGCCGGCGTCGCCCTCACCCAGCCGCCGAACTCCTCTTCCAGCGCCGCCGCCGTCGCGACCGTGAGGTGATCGTTCCCCCGCCGCGCCGCGATCTGCACCCCGAGCGGCAGTCCGCCGTCGTCGAAGCCCGTCGGGAGGACCGTGACCGGGAATTCGAGGACGTTGAAGATGGCGGTGTAGACGAAGTCGAACGGCGTGAGCATGGGGCCGTAGTGGCGCGGGGCGGTGCGCGAATAGGGCGGGTGGAGGAGCACTCCGTTGGGGCCCAGCTCGGCCTCCAGCTCCTCCTGCAGGCGGTGGCCGGCCTCGATGAAGCGGCCCATCTGCGACGGCAGCTTGCGCATCAGGATCTCGGCGGCGGCGATGATCAATGCAGGGCCGGTGAATCGCGACATGCCGAATGGCGCCTTGAGCAGCTCGCGCCATGGGTTGATCGGCGTGCCGTCGCCCAGCACCTCGGCGTAGCTCTTCCCCGGCGCCCCCGCGAGCATCGCGCTCCAGATCTCGAACGCCCGCTCGAAGCCGCGCGTGCGCAGCGTGGCGACGCGGGCGCCGCGGGACTCCATCGCGGCGGCGGCCCGGCGCACGGTCTCGCGCACGTCGGCGCGCACCCGCACCCGGCCGTTCCACTCGACGGGGTAGACCGTGACGTCGCGCAGCGAGACGGCGGCCGGATCGCCGAGAGGGAAGGGGCGGGTGTCGCCGCTTTCGCCGTCCGGGCCGGCGATCACCTTCATCACCGGCCACAGGTCGGCCACCCGGCGCGCCATCGGCCCCGAGCAGAGGAACGCCGAGATCTCGCCGTGGAGCGGGGGCCAGTAGCCGGTGTTCGGGACCATGCGCCCGGTCGGCTTGTGGCCGACGACGCCGCAGAACGCCGACGGGATGCGGATCGAGCCGCCGATGTCGGAGCCGATCCCGAGCGGCGAGGCGCCGGCCGCGATCAGCGCGGCCTCTCCCCCCGACGAGCCGCCGGCCGTGCGGCCGAGGTTCCACGGGTTGCGCGTGCGGCCGTAGACCTGGTTGTCCGTCTCCATCCACATCCCGCCCTCGGGGACGTTGGTGACGCCGAGGATGATCGCGCCCGCCGCGCGCATGCGGCGCACGACGGTGGCGTCGCTCTGCGCGACCACGTGGCGGCGCGACCAGATCCCCGCGGTGAGCGGCATCCCGGCGACGGAGAGGAACTCCTTCATCGTGCACGGCACGCCGAAGAAGGGCGGAAGTTCGTCGGTGTCGCGGGTGTGGGCGAGGCGCTCGTCGGCCTGCCTCGCTTCGCGGCGCGCGAGGTCGAAGCGCTCGGCGGCCAGCGCATTGAGCGCGGGGTTCACCGCCTCGATGCGCGCGATGTGCGCGTCGCAGAGCTCGAGCGGCGAGATCTCCCGGCGGCGCACGCGGGCCGCGAGCGCGGTGGCGGCCTCGTCGAGGATCGGGTCACCGGGCGGCGACACGACGCCCGGCTGCGGTCGGATGGCTCCCTGTGGCTGGCTCACGCGTGCAGGCTACCACGCGGGCGCGCGTCGCTCGCCGCGGCGGCAAGGGGAATCGGGCGGCGGCGCCTCGGCGCGCGGGCTGCTCTCCGGAAAGACGAAAGGGACCGCGGAGATCTCCACGGTCCCTTTCAGCTCCGACGCCGTGACTCGAACACGGGACCCGGTGATTAACAGTCACCTGCTCTACCAACTGAGCTACGTCGGAATGCGGGGGCGATTATGGGGAGGGCTCGACCGCTGTCAAGGAATTTCCGGCAGCCGGACGCCGAGGAGGCGTGCCGCATTGCCCGCGTATACCTTCGCCAGCACCTCGGACGGCAGCGCCACGCCGTCGACGTTCCAGCGGCCCTGGACGGGAGTGGGCGTCGGGATGTCGCGGTCGCCGGTCTCGAAGTAGCGCCACGTCGAGGTGAAGAAGCGGTCGACGTCGTCGCGGCCGGGCGGCTCGGCGCCCGTCGAACCGAACATCAGGTCGTCGGGATCGGGGCCGATCCCGCTGTCGGTGCCGAAGAGGATGCGGTCCTGGTACTTGATGAAGAAGGCGCGCATCTTCGCCGGGTCGTGCGCGGCGTTGGGGCGGCCGATCTCCGGGACGCGGGCCGCCGTGTCGATGTACAAGTTGGGGTACTTGTCAAGGAGCTTCGCCACCGCGTCGGGATCCTCGGGATCGTTGCCGAAGTGGGCGCCGATGAAGATGGTCTTCGGGTGGCGCGCCACGCGGCGCTCGAACTGCGCGAAGAGCTGCTCCCACGACGGCACCGGCTGGTCGTAGAAGCTCCAGCCCGGGTGGACCACCAGCTCGTCGAAGCGCTCGTTCACCGGCGTCGGCGGGAACCAGAATGCCTTCGGGTCGCCCGAGTGGATCAGCACGGGCATGTGCAGCTCGCCCGCCTTCTCGAACAGCGGGTCGAGGCCCGGATCGTCGACGGGCAGCAGGCGGCCCGCCTCGTCGACGTAGCCGAGGCCGAGGCCCTTCGGGATCTTCAGCCCGATGGAGCCGAGGCGCTTCGCCTGCTCGAGCTGCGCCGCGAGGCGCTTGCCGTAGCCGGGCCCCTTGCGCGCCTCCCGGAAGTCGGCGTTGCAGAACACCGAGACGTGGCCGCCGAGCGAGCGCGCCTCGGCGACCTGCTCCTCGAGGCCGCGCCCGGGCGAACCGCCCGAGAGGTTGACGAGGTGGCCGACGCCGTAGCCGCCGAGCAGCGCCACCGCGCGCTGGCCGCCGCCCGGCGAGAGGTGCGTGTGGACGTCGATGCGCGGAAGGCGCGACGGCGCGAACGGAGGCGGCGCGGGCGCCCGGGGCGACGGC
>JAJXSP010000176.1 GCA_021784515.1 Myxococcales bacterium
GCGCGAAAACCGCAGCGCCAGCTCCGCGCCGGGGCTGTGGCCGTAGACCGCCTGCAGCCGCCCCTCCACGGCGACCGGCGCGCCGAGCGATCGCGTGGTCGCCTGGAAGACCATGTCGTCGCGCTTGTCGGCGAAGGACCCGAAGCGCGTGGCGTCGATCTCCTCGAGCGGGAAGCGCCACGGCTTGGGAGCCTTCGGATCGCGCGGCGCTCCGTCGGGCCGGGCGCGCACGCCGGGCGGCAGCGTCTCGCCCAGCGTGAGCTCGCCGCTCTGCGCGTGGAGCGGGGTCACGTGGTAGAGGAGCATCGGCCGCTCGGGCGCGGCCTCGTCGGCGAAGTTTGAGTAGTACAGGGACGCGCGGCCGTCGAGGTGGTGCACCTCCGCGTGCCACCCGGGCAGCGCCATCGAGAACTCCACGTCGTGGAGCACGGCGCTGTCGAGCTTGATGCGCATTCCCCCGCCCGGCTTCGGCGTCGCGGGCCGCTTGCCGGCGAATGCGTTGACCAGGTTCACTCCGCCCGCCTCGTCGGTGGCGACGTGGCAGCGCGCCGTCGGGACGTCCGCCTCGGCCCAGTGCAGCTCGAGGTCGTAGGGGCCGAAGATCGATCGGAACTGCGACCACACCAGCTCGCCGATCCACATCTTCGCGCTGGCGTAGGGGACGAACATCACCTCGTGACCGTCGGGGTCGTAGATGGTGGTGTTCCGCGCCTCGATGGGGCTCGGGCCGCCGAGCAGCAGCGAGCGGATCCCGCCCCAGTAGGGGTAGTGCGCGCGGCCGATCACGAATGCCTGCTGCGTCGGGCCGCCCCGGCCTCTGAGGGAGGCCGAGACCCAGTGGTTCACGGTGCGGGCGATCGCCTCGTCGTTCCAGAAGAGGAAGACGCCGGTGTACGCCGCGAAGAAGACCGCGACGAAGGTGCCGAGCGCGATCGCCCAGCGCTTCGCCCGTCGAGCCACGCGGCGAAATCTAGCATGGTGTGCGCGGCGTCGCCCCGCGGGCGCCGTGCCGGAGATCACGCCGTTTCCCGACCGGGAGTCGCGGGCGGGATCAGCGATCGACCGTCGCCCGCGCCTCGCGCCAGCGCTGCCGGGCCGCGAGCCCGAGGAGCGCCAGCACGACCAGGAGCGCGCCGAGCGACACGAGGTCGCAGGCGAGCCGGAACGGCGTGCGCTGGTAGCGCAGCGCCACCTCGTGACGGCCCGCCGGCACCGCCACGCGCACCAGCCCGCCGTCGTCGAAGCGCGCGATGCCCGGCCCGATCGGCGCGAAGGCGCCGTCGACGGTCGCGGTCCAGCCGGGGAACCAGTGGCAGTCGAACTCGATCGCCGACGGCGCCTTCGCGTCGGAGACGACG
Organism: Myxococcales bacterium; assembly: GCA_021784515.1. Taxonomy (GTDB): domain Bacteria; phylum Myxococcota_A; class Polyangia; order Palsa-1104; family SHYY01; genus SHYY01. The sequence goes on from JAJXSP010000176.1 coordinate 1,359, forward strand.
CGGTACCACCCCGGCCCTCGCTCCTCGAGGGTGATGGCCGTGGCGGGATCGAGCGCGCGCGCGACCATCCCGAAGCGCGGCGGCTCGCGGCGCACCGTCCGCGGCAGGTACTCGTTCATGCTCGTGACGTAGTCGATCGGCAGCGCGTGGAGGAACTCGACCTCGTGGTTGTGCCGCCGCAACAGAGGCGAGGGCGGCCCGACGAACGCCTGCGAGCCGACGGCGATCGCGACGGCGATCAGCCCCCCGACGACGGCGCGCGCCCGCCCCGGCTCGAGCCAGCCGTCGATCGCCGGCCCCGCCATGACCGCGCCGGTGCACGCCGCGAAGAGGAAGATGCGCCACGGGAACTCGACGAACTTCGCCAGCGGCACGTGCGAAAAGACCCACTCCCCGACGGGGCGTCGCGTGAGCAGCAGCACCGCCAGCAGCACGCCCGACGAGCCGAGCGCGCCGAGGAGGGCGAACGGCGAGGCGCGGAGCGGGCCGCGCCACCGCGCGCGCACCGTCGCCGCCGCGCCCGCGACGAGCGCGAGCAGGACGCCCGCGCCGAGGGTGATGTCGTAGCTCTTGCGGCCGAAGAGGATCTGGGAAAGCGGCGTGAACCAGCGCGCGTAGCTGTAGAAGCCGGTCGTGATCAGCTCGATCCACACCAGCTGCTTGTCGCGCATCGCCGGCAGCGCGTAGAAGACCGTCAGCAGGAAGGCGAGCGTGCCGCCGGCCGCCGCGCGGAGGATCCCGTCGCGGCGCACCGAGCGCAGCGCGATCCGCACGAGCGCCCACAGCCCGAGGAACCAGGTGGCGAAGTAGCCGGTGATGTTGTGCGAGCTGCCGAGGAGGCCGAGCGCGAGCGCGAGCGCGGCGACCTCGAACCAGCCGCGCGCCGTGCCGCCGAGCCGCCCGTCGAGCGCGCGATCGAGCGCCCACAGCGCGAGCGGGAACGCGGCGAAGCCGAGCGTCTCGGCGAGCGCGCCGCGTACGTAGAGGTCGTAGTGGAAGTAGGGCGCGTAGAGGACGAGCGTCGCCGCGACGAGCGCCGCGGGGCGGGAGGCCCGCCGCCGCACCAGTCCGTAGGTCGCGCCGCCGGCGACGAGGATCATCGCCGCGCTCTCCAGCTTCATCACAGTGAGCGCGCCCGCACCGAGGGCGAGCAGCGGCCACGCGAGCAGGTAGAGGCCGGGCGCGTAGAGGCAGAGGAACGGGTAGCCGCGCCCCAGCACCGGGTCGGGGAACCAGCGCCCCATCGGCACGCCGCCCGCCGTCGCGGAGGCGAACTGGCCGAGGCGCACGATGAACGACTCCTCCTCGTGGCACTCGTAGTAGCCGGGCGAAAGCAGCGGCCGCAGCGCCGGCGCCGCGAGAAGGAGGAATGCCGCGGCGGTGAAGAGCGGGCGCAGCGACTCGTCGGCGGCGAGCGAACGGAGGTATGCGAGGGAGCGCGCGAGACGCGAGCGGCCGATCGCCACCGCCGCGACGAGGAGCGCGAGCACCGTCGCCGCCGCCGGCAGCCACGGCATCACTGCGACGGCGAGCGCGACGCGATCGGGCCGGCCGCCCAGCCGCCGCGTCACCGCCTCGAGCGGCGCCGCCACCACGTCGCCGGGGCCGAGCAGCCGCGAGCCCCGCGAGCGTCCCGGCGGGCGCAGCGCCAGCATCACCGATCCCTCGGCCTCGCCCTTGTGCAGCTCGACGGCGATGGTGTGGAGCCCGCGACCGAGATCGACCGCCGCGTCCCAGGCGCGCTGGTTGCGGGCGGCGGCGATCGGCTTGCCGTCGACGAGGAGCCGCCCGTCGCAGCTCGCGCCGAAGTTGAACGTGTAGCGGCCCGAGGTGTGCGCGAGCAGCACCGCGCGCGCGGTGCGATCGCCGCCGACGGGCAGCGCGGGGATCACCTCGGGCGCCAGCAGCCACGCGGCGCGCTCGATCGAGGGCGGCCCGCCCCGCGGCGTGGTGACCACCTCGAACCCCGGCGGCCCGGGCCAGCGCGCGACCACGGAGTCGCCGGCGAGGTAGACGATCGCCGAGGCTGCAACGACCGCGGCGAGAGGACCGACGCGGCGAAGCTGCACGAGGGGAGGGCGGACCGTCGGCATCGCCGCGGACAGTATGCGGCGACCCGCACTGTCGCAAGCTCCGCTACAGATCGGAGTGCCGCGTCCCCCCGAACTCGGCGACCAGCCGGTCGTCGAAGTGGTCGGCATACTCGCCGATGCGGCGGATCATCTCCTCCACCTCGACGCGGTCGAGCCCCGCCGTGCTGCGGTCGGACGTGAGCACCACGTCCTCGCTGCGGAGGCCGAACGCGGCGCCGGTCAACTCGTTCGCGTTGAGGGAGAGGAGGTGCCCGAACAGTCGCTCGCGCGCCTCGGGGGCGGGGCGCATCACCGGCGCCACGACCTGCACGAAGTTGTGCCCGTCGTCGCCCGCCGAGAGGAAGATGTAGACGCGCGCCGATCCGCGCGCGAGGCCCCACGCCGACTCGCCGTCGTCCGAGGGAATGCGCGACGCAATGGGATCGACGCCCGCCGAGGCGAGCACCGTCTCGATCATCTCCCCGCAGACCCGGAGGTTGATCTCCTGCTGGTTCTCGAACAGCGACATGCGGGGAAAATACACCGCGCGTGGCGGCGAATGGAAGGCAGGCGCTCGGATCGGAGCCGGTTGGGGTGGGGCGCCGTAGCGATGCGTTCGAGCCGCCGGCCAGGCGAGAAGCGACGACGACGGACTACTTGCAGTAGTTCGAGCTGGGGCCCAATCGAAGGATGGGGAGGTCGAAGGCCGAAAACGAGCGACGAAGCATGGCCGAGCGGATCGAACGCCGCAGCCGGCGCACTACACCCCTCGACAGGCTCCTAGCGCTCCAGGGCGCGGCCGGTCAGGCGGCCTTGACGACGCGGCCCGAGCGCAGGCAGCGCGTGCACACGCGCACCCGCGCCACCACGCCCTCCACGAGCGCGCGAACGCGCTGCAGGTTGGGGTGCTGCACCTTCTTCGTCTTGATGTTCGAGTGGCTCACCTTGTTTCCGACGAGCCGACCTTTTCCGCAGAAGTCACACGTATTCGCCATGGCGGATCTCCGAGGGCGAGACGACTATCACGCCGCGCCGGCGGTTGCAAACCAAATCCGTGCTACTCCCTCTCCATGCAACGGTGGCGCAAGCCCGGGGCGGTGGCGACCCTGGTCGCCGTGGCCGCGTTCGTGCTCGCGGCGATCTGGTGGCGAACCCGCCCGCCGCTGTTGCCACCGATGGAGCGTCTGCCTCCCGCGGCGGTGGACGCCGGGGCATTGGCCGCTCGCGACGCGGGCGCGTCGGGCGACGCCGGGCCGGCCTCCGACGGGGGCGCGGCCCCGCTCGGCCGCGGCGAGGTGACCGGCTCGGTGCTCGACGAGGGCGGGCGTCCGGTGGTGGGCGCGACGCTGCGGGCGGTGGGCGTGGACGCCTCCGGCGCGCCCGTGCCCGTGCCCGCGCCCGAGCCGGGCGACTCCTTCTCCCGCCTCGAGGCGATCGGTGAGCTCGGGATCCTGCACGGGCCGATCCCCTTCCCGCCGCTCCTCGCCGCACCTCCCGCGCTCGCGCCTTCGCCGATCGCCAGCGACGCCGCCGGCCGCTTCCGGATCGCCGGCCTGCCCGCCGGGCGCTTCGCGGTGACGGCCGTCCACCCCGACTTCCTCGACGGGCGCTCCGAAGATGTGGTGCTCTCCGACGGAGGGCGCGCCGACGTGCGGGTGGTGCTGCGGCGGGGCGCGGTGATCGGCGGCCGCGTGGTCGACGAGCGCGGCGTGCCCATCGCCGGTGCCGAGGTGTGGCGCGACGGCGCGCTGCTGGCCACCACCGACGGGCGCGGCGCGTTCCAGCTGGCGCGGCTCGAGGGGCCGACGGAGATCGAGGCGCGCGCCGCCGGCCGCCTCCCCGCGCGCCGCACCGTCGATCCGTTGGTCGATCGCGAGATCGAGCTGGCGCTCGCTCCTGCCGCCGGCCTGCTCCGCGGCGTGGTGCTCGACGACCGTGGCTTCCCCGTCGGCGGCGCCGCCGTCACCGTCGAGGCGGAGGGCTTCCGCAAGCAGGGCACGAGCGGCGCGCGCGGGGACTTCGCCATCGACAGCGTCCCGCCCGGGCGGCTCCGCGTGGCGGTGGCGCACGTCGATCACCCGATCGCCCGCGTCGAGGGGGCCGCGGGCGAGGAGCTGCGCGTCGTCCTCGGTGCGGGCGGCGGCGTCGAGGGCGAGGCGCGCGACGTCCGCAGCGGCGTCGTGCCCAGGGGGCTGCGCGTCACCGTCGAGAGCGGCGGCACCTCGCGCGAGGCCCCCGTCGACCAGCGGGGCCGCTTCCGCGCGCTCGGCTGCACGCCCGGCGCCGCCACCGTCCGCGCCGCCGCGCCCGGCTACCTCCCCGCCTCGCTCGCCGTCGAGATCCCCGCCGGCGAGTCGGCGCGCGACGTGACCGCGCGCGACGTCCGTGTGGACCTCATCCTCGGCGGCACCATCGCCGGCGAGGTGCGCGACGACCGCGGCGCGCTGGCCGGCAACGTCGAGGTCGAGGGCGGCGGCGCGAAGACGCGCACCGACGCGGCGGGCCGCTTCCGCCTCGGGCCGATCGAGCCCGGACGCATCGAGGTGCACGCCGGCGGCGCCGGGGACAGCGTCGTCGTGGACCCCGGACGCGAGACGCGCTGCGACCTCCAGTTGCGATAAGGGCCCGCGGCGGAACAGCTCGTTCGCCCTCGCGGCCGATCCATCCCGCCCGACTTTGTCGCTCGTCGGTCACTTGCACCCGGCAAGCTCCCTCCTCGCTTTTCGCCGGAGCGGGCGCCTCGGTCGCGATCTTCGATCGACTTATTCCGCCGCGGGCCCTAAGAAGGGGAATGCTCAGCCTCCTCCACGTCGTGCCGCTCGCCGTCGCCGCCCACGCCTCCTTCGACAAGCTGCCCTCGGGGAACGGCTTCGGCACCGCCGTCTACGACATCGCGCAGGCGAAGGTGTCCGATCTGCGCGAGCACACCTACCAGTCCGTGGACCAGGGCGTGCCCACGCGCGACATCCTCTACGACACCTACTTCGGCCTGCGCGCCGCAGGGCAGGAGGCGTGGCTGAACACGAAGCCCGTCGACGCGGCGGACCTCGACGGCGGGGTAATCACCGTCGTGCAGCACTTCGGCGGCCTCACCGCCACCCAGACCTTCTTCGCGCCGTTCGGCGTGCCCACCTCGTCGCTGGTGATGGCGATCGAGGTGAAGAACGAGGGCGCGCAGCCGATCGCCGACGTGCACGCCTTCTCGCTCCACAACCCGCACATCGGCGAGGGCGACGGCACGCTCGGCCAGCGGGCGGACTGGAATCCGGGACTTTCCGGCTTCGTCCACCGCGCGCTCCAGTCGCAGCGCATGGTGCTCGTGCGCGCCATCACCGCGCCGGCCCACCACAGCGTCACGCCCAACAACCCCTGGAACGCGGTGTCGATGGGGCAGCTCCTCGTCGACACCGACTCATCCGGCGACGCGAACGACATCGCGAGCGGCTTCCAGTTCGACGCGGGGACGCTCGGCCCCGGCCAGAGCGCGACCTTCGCCGTGCTCTACGCCTATCACCCCTTCGCCGACCTCACCGCACTGACCAATTGGACGAATGCCTATCTGAACGGCAAGCAGCCCGCCGATCTGGTCGCCGGCGAGCGCGCGCAATGGCAGTCGTGGCTGGGGAAGGCGAAGGTCCCCGACGGCCTGAACGGCGACGAGGTGAAGCTCTATCTCCAGCAGCTGGCCGTGCTGCGCATGGGGCAGGTCCGCGAGCCGAACGACCCGATGAATGGTTATCTGCCAAGCGGGCAGATCATCGCCTCGCTGCGCCCCGGCCAATGGGACATTGCCTGGGTGCGCGACGGCTGCCTGGCCATCGCCGCGCTGGCCCGCGCCGGCTACCTCGACGAGGCCCGCGCGGCGCTCGAATTCATGCTCGGCGCCACCGCCGGGCTGTACCAGCAATACGTGGGATCGCCCTATCGCATCTCCGTTGTCCGGTATTTCGGCAAAGGCAAGGAGGAGAGCGATTCGAATGCCAATGGCCCGAACATCGAGTTCGACGGGTTCGGCATGTTCCTCTGGGCGGCCTCGCAATACCTCGATTCGGGCGGTGACCCGAAGTTCCTCGATACCTGGTTTTCGACGATGGCGACGGGGATCGGCGACGTGCTGGTCTCGCTCGTCGAGCAGAATACCGGGCTCATTGCGGCGGACTCTTCAATCTGGGAATCGCACTGGGACAATGGCGGGCGGCAGCACTACACGTGGACCAGCGCGTGGGCGGTGGCCGGGCTCGAGAAGGCGGCGGCGTGGGCCGACGGGCGCGACGCCGCCCGCGCCATGAAATACCGCTCCACCGCGACGGCGCTGCGCGCCGCGATCGCCGCCCGGCTGGTCACCCAGGACCACGTGCTGCGCCCCAGTCTGGAAAACCAGAATACGGTGGATGCGGCGGCGATCGAGGCATTCAACCTGGGAGTCGTGGACCCGGCGGGACCGGTCGCACAGGCGACGCTCGACGCGATCAAGGCGAACCTGTCCGTGGCCAGCGGCCATGGATTCAAGCGCAACCAGAATGGGCAGCAGTACGACGATCAGGAGTGGATCGTGATCGACCTCCGCACCTCATTCGCCCTGGCGCGCGCGGGCCGCGCCGCCGAGGGGGACCCGCTGTGGGCCTGGGTGCGCGACCAGGCGCTGCTGAATCACCGCCTGATCCCCGAGCTGTTCGATCACACGACGGCCGACTACGCCGGCGAAACGCCCATGGTCGGCTTCGGCGCCGGCGCCTTCGTCCTCACCGCATGGGATCGCGCCCCGCAGCAGCCCGTCACCGACGCCGGCCCGACGACGGACGCGAGCCAGCCGGGAAGCGATCTGGCGGGCGCCCCCGTCGACGGCGGTGTGATCAATGACCTCGACCAGCCGAGTCCCGACGACGGCACCTCCTATGCGGGCGACGACGGCGTCGCCTGGGGCGATCTCGCCCACGCCGCGCCCACGCCGCCCGGCGGCTGCGGCTGCGCCGTCGGTGGCCGTACGCCCGTCACTCCGTGGGCGAGCGCCGCGGCGCTCCTGCTCCTCGCGGCATGGATCGCCAAGCGCCGCGCCTGACGAGACGAGAGGGGCGCTACCGGAGCGAGAGCCCCTCGAGGCGGAGCCGCGCCAGCCGCGCCGAGCGCGCCTCGGAGGCGTGCAGCGCCGCCCACACGCGCGCCTCGTCGTCGACGGTGATCGCCGCTACCTTGCATGTCGTCGGCGTGCCGTCGCCCTCGCACAGCGGCGCCTGCCGCGCGCTGCCGTCGCGATCGATCACGCCGAGGACGGTGCCCATGTTCGGCCCGCTCACGCCGGCCTCCGGCGAGCGTTCGGCGATCGCCACGTAGAGCATCCGCCCGTCGGGGAGGCCGACCGCGTCGCTGAATCCGTAGGGCACCGAGCGCTCCTTGCCGAGGTCGTATCGGCGCAGGCTGACCAGGTCGTCGCTCGAGCTCTTCGCCTCGGGGTTCTTGCGGCACCGCTCGAGGTAGCCGAGCAGGGCGGTCTGGGGGATCTCGACGGTGGCGCTGAGCGGGCGCGCGTCGCCGCGCGGGCGGCCGTTGCCGCGCTGGCAGAAGCGGACCATGTGCGGCGAGCCGCCGGCGCCGCGGATCCACGCGGTGCCCTCGACGTTCAGCGTCGAGGTGGCGAAGCCCGGCAGGGCCAGCAGCGACTCGTAGAGCCAGCGGGCCTCGGTGACCCAGAGATCGAGGTCGCCGGCGCCCAGCCGCATGCGCATCACGTACTGCCCCTCGATCGCGGCGCCGGCGCCGAAGGCGAGGAGGAACTCGCCGCGGTAGTCGCGCGCGGCCATGACCGCTTCGATCTGCAGCTCGACGGCGGCGCGCGAACCGCGCGGAATCACCCGCGGCAGCTCGATGCGGTCGTGGTCGCCGCGCTCGGAGTCGATGAACTCGATGAACTCGCCGTGGACGTGGGCGCCGACGAGGCGGCCGCGCGCCCAGGCGAGCCCGCTGAGCTGGGCCACCAGGTCGGCGAGGTCGGGGTGGCGTGCCGAGAGCACCTCGTCGACGCGGATCGACCAGCTCTCGTCGCGCACGGCGACGATCGGCGCGGGCCAGCCCGCCTCCTCGTCGAGGAGCGGCGCCGGCGGGGGGGCGAGCGCCTCGTCGAGCGACATCGCGGGCGAGAAGGACGGCTCGGGCGGCGGGGCCGCGGGCGTCCGGGACACCGAGGCCGTCGGCAGCGCCCGCGTGCGCGGATCATCGGCCGCCTCGCTCGGCTCGGGCGCTCGGCTCGAGGCCTCGGGCGCCGGCGGCGGCGGCGGCGGCGGCGGCGCGTCGGAGATGATCGGCGAGGCCTGCGTGGGCGGCAGCGGGCCGCTGGGGATGACGGGAGCCGGGCGCTCGATGAGGGTGGGCTGCATGGTGGCGGACGGGGGAGGCGCGTCGTCCCACGACGGAGCGCGCGAGAAGCGGAGCCCCGTCTTCCCGACGGTGACGACGTCGCCCTCCTGCAGCCACGCGGTGTCGGTGCGCACGCCGTTGAGGAGCGTGCCGTTGCGCGAGCCGAGGTCCTTCAACCGGTAGCGGTCGCCGTCGCGCAGGATCAGCGCGTGCTGTCGCGAGGCCGCTACGTCGGCGAGCGTCAGCGTCGTGTCCGCGCCGCGCCCGATCGACGTCTCGTCCTCGGAGAGCGTGTACTGGGCGCCGAGGTTCTCGCCGGCGACGATGGTGAGAATGGACAGGCCCCAGTCGGGGCTGCTGGTGTAGTCGCTCGGCATTGCGGGAGACTCTAGCCGAGCCGGCCTCCGTCGGGCAACGGGGCGGAAGGCTGCGGCGGCGCGGTCAGCCGCGCGAGAGCTGGTCGAGGCAGGCCCGGACGTCGGGCGCGTTCCAGTCGCGGTCGGAGATGACGTAGTAACGGATCTTGCCGTCGGGATCGATGATGAAGGTCTCGGGGTACTTCTCGGTGCCGTAGCGCGGCGGCACGCTGCGCTCCTTGTCGAGCAGCACCGTGAGCGACGATCCGCGCGCGAAGAAGCTCCGCACCGCGTCCCAGCTGTCGTCGACGGAGACCGCCAGCACGGTGACCGGCTTGCCCTTCTCGGCGACGGCGAGCTGGTCGAGCGAGGGCATCTCGACGACGCAGGTCGGGCACCAGGTGGCCCACAGGTTGAGCACCACCACGCGCCCGCGCAGCGACGAGAGCGACAGCTCGCGGCCCGCCCAGTCCTTCAGCTTGAAGTCGGGCGCGTCCACCGGCGACCCGGCGCCGATCGTGCCGAGGGCGGTGTTGCGCGGCTCCGGGCGGAGCGCCGGCTCGCACACCGCGCGCGTCGCCGCCGCGGCGCCCTCGCGCTGCCTCTCGAGCGCCGAGGGCAGGGCGAAGGCGAACTGCACTCCGAGGACCCCGATCACCGCCGCCGCCGCGAGCCAGGCCATCGCCCGGGCCAGCGGCGACGACTCGAGCCGGTCCTTCGCCTCCGTCGTGGTCATCTCGTCTCCTCCGGATGTGCGCCCAGCCGCCGTCGCAGCGCGCCTTCGTCGACGTGGTGGCGGGCGAGCTGCTCGCCCT
>JAJXSP010000177.1 GCA_021784515.1 Myxococcales bacterium
CGAGCTGACCCGCCGCCTGCGCCGCATTCCGCGCCACCGGGGCGTGCCGATCGTCATGGTCACGGCGCGCGGCGAGCGGATCGATCGCGTGCGCGGCTTCGACGCCGGCGTCGACGAGTACATCGTCAAGCCGCTCGACCACGCCGAGGTCCTGCGCGCGCTCGACAAGCACCTGCGCCGCGCGTGACCGCGCGAGCGGTGTGCTAACCTTCGCCGCCCGATGCGCCTGCCGTCACGGTCGTCTCGCTGGCTGTGGTGCGCGGGCGGGGCGTGCGTCGTCGCCGTCGGGCTGTGGCTGCCGTCGCTGGCGACCGGCCGGCCCAAGCCCGCCGGCTGCGGCCGCGACGTGGACTGCAAGGGCAACCGCATCTGCGTCCGCGGCGAGTGCGTCGATCCGCCGCCCGCCCCGCGGGCGCCGGTCTACTACCCGCCGCCGGGCGCGCCATCGCCGCGCGACGGGGGCGCCGACCTCGGGCCGCTCGCACCGACGGTGACGCTCCCCGGCTTCTCGCCCGAGTTCCACGTCGACTGGGCGCACACCGGACGCAGCCGCTTCCGCGCCCCGGCCAGTGCGCCGACGACCCACGTCAAGGTGGAGACCCGCGGCGTGGTCGTCTCCTCGCCGGCGATCGACGACGCGGGGGTGGCCTACTTCGGCTCGCACGACCACCTCGTCCGCGCCGCCACCGCCGAGGGCAAGGTGCGCTGGTCGCGCGCCACCGGCGACCTCGTGTGGTGCTCGCCGGCGCTCGGCCCGGGCGGCGCGCTCTACGTCGGCTCCGACGACGACAAGCTCTACGCCCTCGACGCGGGCGGGGGCGAGGTGCGCTGGACCTTCGCCGCCGGCCCGTGCAAGCGATCGAGCGGCGTCGGCCCCGAGGCCTCGCGCTGCGACGTGGACGGCGTCACCATCGGGCCCGACGGCACGATCTACCTCGTCGCCGACGGCGCCTACGCGCTGCGCCCCGACGGCACGACGCGCTTCCGGTTCCGCCTCAACACCCACTGCGGCGGCGCGCCCGCCGTCGGCCCCGATGGCACGGTCTACATCGGCTGCCAGGACGGCGCGCTCTACGCCCTCGGCCCCGACGGCGAGAAGCGCTGGGAGTTCCGCGCCGGCGACGACGTGGACTCCTCGCCCGCGGTCGGCGCCGACGGCACCGTCTACGTCGGCAGCGACGACCACAAGCTCTACGCCCTCGGCCCGACGGGCGCCGTGAAGTGGGCGGTGCAGACCGGCGGCGACGTGCGCTCCTCGCCCGCCATCGCCGCCGACGGGACGGTCTACGTCGGCTCCTTCGACGGCGGCCTCTACGCGGTGCACCCCGACGGCACGATCGCCTGGACCTTCCGCGCCGCCGACCGCATCCTCTCCTCGCCGGCGATCGACGCCGACGGCCTCGTCCTCGTCGGCTCGCAGGACGATCGCCTCTACGCCATCCGCCCCGACGGCAAGCTCGCCTGGAGCGTGCTCATGGACGGCGACGTCGACGGCACGCCGGCGATCGGACCGGGCACGGTGTACATCGGCAGCGACGACAAGGCGCTGCACATCCTGCGGTAACAAACGCGCCCACACGACCTCCGCCCCGTGAGCGTGAGCGTGAGCGTGAGCGTGAGCGATCCGACGAAGACCCGCTCACGCATGCACCGGCGGGGCTCGCCGCCCGTCCTCCGGCGGGATCCCCCGCCGCCGCGCGGCCGGTTGGGAAACGTCGAAGTCAGATCGGTAGGCGCGCTTGCCTGGGCTCCCGGCGTTCGTCCTTGCTCCGGTCGCCCCCATCGTCGGATTCAAGCCCGCCGCCGAACGAAGGGAAACGGAACCTGCTCGCTTCGAGGTAGCGCTGCTCGGCCTCGAAGGCGAGCCAACGCCGGCGCAGTCGTTCGCAGACGGCGCCCGTGTTGTTGGAGCCGGCGAAGATGTCGACGACGAGATCCTGTTCGTCCGTCAGGAACTTGATGAAGAACTCGGGGAGTTGGGGGGGGAAGCGCGCAGGGTGCGGCTTGAGTCCGTGCTGCGCGCACAGGTTCTCTGGCTGCCGCGCGGAAGGAATGCTGTGGCCTATAGTCTGTAGACCGCGTGGCGCGTCTGAGGTATGAAGCGCTCGGTTTCCGTTTTACGCGGGCACACGCAGATAGGGAGGGAATGCGCATGGGTAAGACCTACGAGACGCAATCGTTGGTGGAGCTGCCGGGGCAGCTCTCGGCCGATGACCTGATCACGCTGTCCCAGCACGTCATCACGGTGGGGCAGGCGGAGAAGAGCCCGCTGCCGCCGCGCGTCGCCAAGGCGTTGAAGCGGATCGTCGTCGCGCACAAGGCGTTCGCCGCCGCGCGCGCGACCACGCCGGCGCCGCCGCCCAGCACGCGCGCGCAGTACGACGCGAGCCTCGAAGTCGGGCGCTCGTGGAGCGGGCTCTCGGAGTTCCTGGAGAGCTTCACGCGGGTCAAGCGGCCGGAGGCGGCGATCGCCGCGCGGCTGCAGCGCACCCTCTTCGCCGATGGGATGGCCTGGGCGCGGCGCAAGAACAAGCGGGTGTGGGGCGAGTCGCAGCGCCGCACCGCCTGGCTGCGCGCCGAGCCGCACGCCGCTGAGCTCGCCGCGCTCGGCGCCGGGCCGTTCGTCGCCGCGATCGAGGAGGCTCACAAGGCGCTCGGCACCGAGCTGGGCCTCACCCCGCACAAGGGCGTGGCGCCGGCGGCGCCTGCCGAGGCCGCCGACCACGCCGGCGAGCTGCGCGGCACCATGAAGAGCTACATCCTGCAGGTCGCCGCGCACGTCGACGACGCGCCGGAGGACGCGGACCTCGGCCGCCGCCTGCTCGCTCCATTCGCAGAGTGGGAGAGCGCGCCCGCGCAGAAGGCCGCCGCCGGAGGCGAGCCGCCGCCCAAGACGGTCACTCCGGCGACCTAGGAGCCTGTTCCCGTAATTCGCCTGCTGCGGCGTCCGATGCGCTCGCCCCGGCTTCGTCGCTCCTCCTTGGATTACTGCAAGTAGTCCTTCGTCGTCGCTGCGCGCGGATGGGTCCCCCGCTCGCTTCGCTCGCTGCCCCATCCGTGCTCGCGACCTCCTCGCCTGGGCGGCGCCTCGAACGCCTCGCGACGGCGCCTTACGGAAACAGGCTCCTAGCGCGTCGCCCCTCCCCGTTCCCGCCCGAGGTCGCCGCCCACCTCCCGAACCGTCCCGGGAGCCCGCCCGAGGTCGCCTCCCACCTCCCGAACCTTCCCGGGAGCCCGCCCAAGGTCGCCGTCCACCTCCCGAACCCTCCCGGGAACCCTCCCGAGGTCGCCGTCCACCTCCCGGACCCTTTCGAAAGACCGGCCGAGGTGGCCGACCGCCTCCCGGCGGATGGAGACTGCCACACGGCGGACCGACGCTGCCGCACGCGAACCGAGGCTTCCGTGCGGTTGACGCGGTCGGCGACCCGGCGGATGGTGGGGGAAAAGGGCCGGTTGCGGTGAACGGATCGCCCGCCCGGGCCACCAACGCATGGTGCGTGGAAACAAGATGAGCACCCGACGCCTCGGGCTCACGGCCGCCTTGGTTCTCTCGGGTTGCGGGAGCCCCCCGCTGCCCGACGGGGGGGCCGGCGACGTGATGGCGGACCTGGCGTCGGCCGGCGACGGCGCCGTCGCCCGAGTCGACGCGGCGCCGGAGGATCTCCCGGTGGCGGACTCCGCGGCGCCGGACGATCTTTCCGCGGGCGGCGATCTCGCGGCGCGGGAGGATCTCGCGGTGGCGGACTCCGCGGAAGACGACGGCCTCGGGGCTCGTGACGCGGCTCCCGGCGGCGACCTCGCGGTGCAATGCGCCCCGTGGGTCCTCCCGCCGGCCACGAACCTTCCGGGCGCGTGGATCGGGGGCATTACCGGCGACGGTTGGATTATCACATCGGGGCAGGGAGGGGTTCAGGCGATCAGCCTCGCCAACGGCGCGGTCAAGAACGTCGCGCCGCCCAGCAAGAACGTCGTATACGTCGTTACCTCCAGCACCGGCGCCTTCCTCATCGACGATATGAATCTCTCGATCTGGACCGCGGCGACCGGCACTGCGGCGCTGTCCGACAACCGTGGCGTGTGGTTCTTCGAGAGCGCCGACGGCACCGCCGTGGCGTGGTCGGATGCCGGCCACGTCGAGTGGCTGGCGCAGACCAACGCGCTGCTGGCTCCAAAGCGACTCGGCCAGACGCCTGGCGGCTACGCCGGCTTCTACGGCCATCGGCTGTGGGATGGCGGCTCGTTTTTCGACGAGAACACGGGAGCGCCGCTCGACCTGGTTCCGGGAGTGAAGATCGTCGCGCTCCTGTCTTCGGATGACTCGGGGCAGGTGCTCGCCCTCCTCGACGACAACCGCCAAGTATGGGTCGTTCCCGCCGGCGGAAAGCCGATCCAGGTCGCACAAAATCACCCGAGGTGCGTGACGCTCACGCCCGACGGCACCGCGCTCGTGATGTCCGACGACGTCTTCGTCGATGAGTTCATGCGGCTTCCCGTCGCCGGGGGCCCCGCGGTCGAGCTGGTCCTGGGACAATTCACGTTTGGCCAGCTTAAGTCGGCGGTGGACATCTGCCCGTGGCTTTCACCCGACGGCAAGTGGGGCCTCGCCGCCGCGGACCAGGGCGGCGTCGGAATCAACTGGGCCGTCGAGGTGGGCAGCGCCCTGCTCCCCGGAGTGAAGGACGCGTGGCAGGCAGCCGGAGGCGGACGCCGGTCCCCCTCGCTCGTCTTCACGGACGACTCGGCTTTCGCCGTCGTGACCTGGGGTGAGTTTCCCTCCATCGATGGCGATCCCCTCGATACCCGCCCCGGGACGACCGTCGTGCCGACTGGCGGCGCTCCCGCCTGGGACCTCCTCGCGGGGGCCATCGAGGGGGTGCCGGTCGGCGGCTCCCGTCTCGTGTATTTCGGGGACCTAGGCGGGGTGGAGGGGCCGCTCTGGCTGATCGACCTCGCGCACCCGGGTTGCCCCTCAAAGCTCGCCGACTCCGGAGGCGCCCTCTACGTCACCGCCGATCGCAAGACCCTCGCCTACAACACGCAGGCGGGCGGCGTCATCCAGCCGCTCCCCTGACCGACCGTGACGACCGCGCGCCGCGGACAGTTGACAAACCAACCGCCCGCCCCTAGCCTCTCCGCAATTCGTACTCCGCTCGTTCGTCCCCGCAGCATCCCGCCGCCCGGTCCGAATCAGCACCACATTCTCCATTCCAGAGGGTTCCGCAATTGACCATCGATCGTGACTCCGTGCTCGCGGCGCTCCGCCGTGCGCGCGATCCCCGCGGCCTCAAGCCGCACGAGCTCGCCGCCGAGATGAAGGCCGACGAGAAATCGCGCCACCGCGTGCGCACGCTCCTCGCCGAGATGACGGGCGACGGCGCCATCGAGAAGACCGAGGGCTCGCGCTACCGCCCCGTCGGCTGGGTGCCGACGCCGCTGGCGACGCTGCCGACGCGCGAGGGCGAAAAGCACCCCGCTCCCGCCGGAGCCGTCGCGGGCAGCATCACCGTCCACCCCGCGGGCTACGGCTTCGTCCAGCGCGACGACCGCGAGGAGGACGTCTTCGTCGCCGCGCGCAACCGCGGCGCCGCGATGGACGGCGACCGCGTCGCGGTCACCACCTTCCCCGGCTACAAGGGCACCGAGGGCCGCGTCGTCGAGGTGCTGGAGCGCGGCCGCGCCAAGATCACCGGCACGCTCCGCACGACGGCCCGCACGCTGTACCTCGAGCCCGACGACCCGCGCATCCTCGGCCACGTCTCCCTCGACGGGGGCGCGATGGGCGCGCACGACGGCGAGGCGGTCTTGGCCGAGATCGTCCGCTACCCGAGCGTCCCCGACGAGCCGATGGTCGCGCGCCTCATCAAGGTGCTCGGCGACCCCGACGACCCGCGCACCGAGGTCGCCAAGGTGATCGCCTGCGCCGAGATCCCCGACGAGTTCCCCGACGACGTGCGCCTCGCGGGCGAGCGCGCGCCGGCCGAGGTCTCGGTCGCCGACGAGATCGACCGCACCGACCTGCGCGACCTCGCCTTCCTGACGATCGACCCCGAGACCGCGCGCGACTTCGACGACGCGGTGTGCGTGGAGGACGGACCGAGCCCCGGCCTGGAACGGCTGTGGGTCGCCGTCGCCGACGTGTCGCACTACGTGCGGCCCGGCACCGCGCTCGACGGCGAGTCGCGCATTCGCGGCTGCTCCGTCTACCTGCCCGACCGCGCGATCCCGATGCTGCCGCACCAGCTCTCGTCGGGGATCTGCTCGCTCAACCCCGAGGTCGACCGCCTGGCGATGGTGGCGCGGCTCGACGTCGGCAACGACGGCCAGGTGGTGGAGGCGCAGATGCAGGCGGCGGTGATCCGCTCGCGCGCGCGGCTCGACTACGCCGGCGTCGGCGCGGCGCTCGGCGGCGACCTGCGCGGCCCGCGCGCCCGCTACCGCGATCACCTGCCGCACCTCGAGCGGATGCAGCGCCTCTCGCACAAGCTGCGCGCGCTGCGCCACGAGCGCGGCTCGCTCGACTTCGAGATCCCCGAGCCGGTGGTGGTGCTCGACGAGGACGATCCGAAGCGCGTGCGCGACGTGCGCAAGTCGCGCTCGCTGCCCGAGGTGAAGGAGGCCTACCGCATCGTCGAGGACTTCATGCTCGCCGCCAACGAGGCGGTGGCGCGCTTCTTCCGCACCCGCGGCCTCGACACGCTGTGGCGCGTCCACGACGTGCCCAAGGAGACGCGCCTCGCCGAGTTCGCCTCGCTCGCCGAGAGCTTCGGCGTGCCGTTCTCCGTCGAGGACGGCCGCTCGCCGAAGAAGCTGCGGGCGTTCCTCGAGTCGCTCAAGGGGCGGCCGATGGAGCGCGCGCTGTCGTTCCTGCTGCTGCGCTCGATGAAGCAGGCGGTCTACGACGTGGTCAACGTCGGCCACTTCGGCCTCGCCGCGCCCGACTACCTGCACTTCACCTCGCCGATCCGGCGCTACCCCGATCTGGTCGTGCACCGGCTGCTGAAGAACCAGCTCAAGGCCGAGGGGCTGCCGGCGGGCGGGGTGCACCACGCGCCGCCTCCCCCGACGGAGGAGCTGGCCCGCGAGGCGGCCGAGTCGTCGGCGAACGAACGCCGCGCGATGGAGGCGGAGCGCGAGGTGATGGACATGTACCGCGCCTTCCTCATGCGCGACCGCGTCGGCGACAGCTTCGACGGCACGATCGTCGGGGTGGCCGGCTTCGGCTTCTTCGTGGAGATCGGCGAGCCGTTCGTCGAAGGGCTGGTCAAGCTGGAGCGCCTCGCCGGCGACCGCTACCAGTTCGACGACCGGACGATGCGCCTCGTCGGCGGCGCGAGCGGCCGCTCCTTCGCGCTCGGCGACCAGGTCCGCGTGCGCATCGAGAACGTCTCGGTGCAGCGCCGCAAGATCGACCTCGTCCTCGAGGAGCACGCCGAGACCGCGCCCCGCCGCCCGGCCGACGGCCGCCGCAGGAGGCGGAGGGAAGAGAAGCGGGAACCCCGCCGCCGTCAGTCGCGCTCGAGGTAGGTGTACCCGGCGAGCCCCTCCTCGAACAGGCGGAGCAGGTTGCGCGAATCCTCGAGCGACATCCGCTTGGCCCGCAGCGCCACCTCGACGGAGCGCCGCAGCCGC
Organism: Myxococcales bacterium; assembly: GCA_021784515.1. Taxonomy (GTDB): domain Bacteria; phylum Myxococcota_A; class Polyangia; order Palsa-1104; family SHYY01; genus SHYY01. The sequence goes on from JAJXSP010000177.1 coordinate 7,630, forward strand.
GACACGAGATCGTCCTTCGAATAGCCGACGTACTTCAGCACGTCGGTGACGGTGTCGCCGGTGACCACGTGCTCGATGTGGTAGCCGTGCTCCGCCGCCGTCGTGACGTGGATGGTGTTCGTGTCGCCGAAGAGGTTGTGCAGGTCGCCGAGGATCTCCTGATAGGCGCCCGTGAGGAAGATCCCGACGTAGTAGTCCTCGCCGGTGAGCGGGTGCAGCTCGAGGACGTTCTTCACGTCGCGGCGATCGATGAAGTGATCGATCTTGCCGTCGCTGTCGCAGGTGATGTCGGCGAGCACGGCGCGGCGCGTGGGCTCCTCGCCGAGGCGGTGGATCGGCAGGATCGGGAAGAGCTGGTCGATCGCCCACGAGTCGGGCAGCGACTGGAACATGGAGAAGTTGCAGAAGTAGGTGTCGGAGAGCGCCTTCTCGAGGCCCTCGAGGTCCTCCGGCACCTCGATGAGATCGCGGGTGATGCGGAGGATCTTCTGGCAGGTGCCCCAGAAGAACTCCTCGGCCAGCACGCGCTCCTCGAGCGAGAGGTGCCCGAGCGCGAACAGCGTGAGGCACTCGTCCTTGTACTCGAGCGCGTCGTGGTAGCTCTCGAGGAAGTTCTTGCGGGTCACGTCGCGGTAGGTGTCGGCGAGGTTGCGCACCACCGCCGTCGCGCCGTCGGGCGCCTTGTCGGGCAGCCGCCCCACGTCGAACTCCGAGACGCCCAGCACCTCGAGCACCACCATCGCGTGGTGCGCCACCACCGCGCGCCCCGACTCGCTGACGATCGTCGGATGCGCGATCTTCGCCCCGTCGCACAGCTCCTGGATCGCGTACACGATGTCGTTCGCGTACTCCTGGAGCGAGTAGTTCATCGACGAGGAGAAGTTGGTCTGCGAGCCGTCGTAGTCGACGCCGAGGCCGCCGCCGACGTCGAGGTACTGGAGCGGCGCGCCGAGCTTGGCCAGCTCGACGTAGAAGCGCCCCGCCTCGCGCATCGCGGTCTTGAGCGATCGGATCGCCGAGATCTGCGAGCCGATGTGGAAGTGCACCAGCTCGAAGCAGTCGAGGAGCTGCTTCTCCTTCAGGAAGCGCATCGCCTCCATCAGGTCCTTCGACGAGAGGCCGAACTTGGCGCGGTCGCCGCCCGAGGACTCCCACCGCCCGGCGCCGCGCGCGGAGAGCTTGGCGCGCATGCCGATGCGCGGCCGCACGCCGACCTTCTTCGACACCGACTCGATGAGGTCGAGCTCGGAGAGCTTCTCGACGACGATGATCACCGTGCGGCCGAGCTTCGAGGCGAGGAGCGCCGTCTCGATGTACTCCTCGTCCTTGTAGCCGTTGCAGACGATCAGCGCCTCTTCGTCCTCGAGCATCGCCATCACCGCGAGCAGCTCCGGCTTGCTGCCCGCCTCGAGGCCGTGGTGGTAGGGGCGGCCGTACTCGAGGATGCGCTCGACGACGTAGCGGTCCTGGTTGACCTTGATCGGATAGACGCCCTTGTAGGCGGACTTGTAGCCGTACTCGGCGATGGCGCGGCGGAACGCCTCGTTCAGCTCGACGATCCGGCCGCGCAGGATCTCGGGGAAGCGCACGAGGAGCGGCATGCCGATGCCGCGCTTGCGCACCTCCTCCACCAGCTCCTTGAGGTCGATCGCCGGCGAGGCGTTGGCCGCCGCGCCGTCGGTGGACGGCGTGCCGGCGGGGTTGGCCACGACATGGCCGACCGTGTTGACGCCGAAGTAGGCGCCGCCCCAGCTGCGCACGTTGTACATCTCGATGGAGTCGGCGACGCTCCAGCGGCGCGGCATCCCAGCGGTGGTGTGCATCGTTCGGGCGTTCCTCCTTCTAATCGGCCTTCGGCCTCCCCGTTCTTCGGCGGGGCCAAAGGCCGGCGCGCGTCAGCGCATCGGGTGTCGCGATTGTACGCAGCGCGTCCCCGACGCAAAGGTGAATTCGGGACGGTGGCGCGTTTTCTCGGCGACGGAGCGACGGACTACGACCAACGCTCGAGGAGGCGCTCGGCGTTGCGGGTGGCGAGCGCCATGATCGTCTCCATCGGGTTGACGCCGATCGGCGACGGGAAGAGGCTGGCGTCGGCGACGTAGAGGCCCTCGCTGCCGCGCACCGCGCCGTAGGAGTCGCACACGTGGCGCGCGGGATCCTCGCCGATGGCGCAGGTGCCCATCATGTGCACCGTCATCACCTCGAAGCCGCGCTTGTCGATGGGGCGGGAGAACAGGCCGCGCACGTCGTCGATCGAGCGCAGGTCCGGGGCGCCCTCGAAGGGCAGCACGATCCGCGTCGCCCCGACGGAGAACAGCAGCTCGCACAGGAGCGCGCAGCCGCGCACGAGGCGGAGCGCGTCGAAGTCGCTCATCGAGTAGAAGGCGAGCGGCTGGCCCCCGAGGCCGAGGCGCACGCGCCCGGTGACGCTGTCCTCGAGGAGCATGCCGGCGGTGACGAGGTGGTTGTAGTCGAACAGCAGCTCGCCGAGCGCGTCGCCCCACATCGGCGAGCCGAGCGAGACGATCGACGGCGGGATGTTGACCGCCGCGAAGAGGAACCCTTCGTCCTGGAACTCCCGCACCTGGAAGGCCTGGTGCACGCCCTTCCACCCCTCGACCGCCTCGTCGAAGCGGGCGATCACCTTCACGTTGGGGTGCATCGACAGGTTGCGGCCGATCCTCCCCGACGGCGAGCGCACGCCCGAGCGCAGGAGCAGCGCGGGGGTCTGCATCGCGCCGGCGGCGGCGACGACGGCCTTCGCGCGCACGGTGAATTGCTGCGCTGCAGCACCGTTCCCGGCGACGACGTGCCCGGCCACGCCCACGGCGCACCCGTCGCGCATCATCACGCGGTCCACGCGGCAGTCGGCATAGAGGCGCGCGCCGAAGTGGAGCGCGCGCGGCACGTAGGTCACCAGCGTCGAGCGCTTCGCCCCCGTCGGGCAGCCGAAGGCGCAGTTGTTCGAGCCGGCGCAGTGGAGCTGGTTGCGGATGTTCGGCAGCACCTTCCAGCCGAGCTTGTCGGCGCCGTCCTTGAGCAGCTGGTTGTCGCGCCCGATGGTCCACGGGTCCTGGTGGCGGGCCGAGATGCGCCGCTCCACGCGCTCGAAGTACCGCTCCATCTCCGCCGGGCGGATCGCCTCGACGGAGTCCTCGCGGCGCCAGCGCTCGAGGATCTTCTCGGGCGTGCGCCACAACATCCCGCCGTTCACCACCGTCGAGCCGCCGACGGCGCAGCCCTCCTGGAAGGCGATCGGCGGGCTGCCGACCGACACCGAGGCGCCGCCGTCGCGGTAGAGCATGCGGACCATCTT
>JAJXSP010000178.1 GCA_021784515.1 Myxococcales bacterium
CGCGACAACCGCCTGCTCGGGCGCTTCCACCTCGAGGGCATCCCGCCGGCGCCGCGCGGCGTCCCGCAGATCGAGGTGACGTTCGACATCGACGCCAACGGCATCGTCAACGTGTCGGCGCGCGACAAGGGCACCGGCAAGGAGCAGCGGATCACCATCACCGCCTCGTCGGGCCTCAGCGAGAGCGAGATCCAGAAGATGATGAAGGAGGCCGAGGCGAATGCGGCGGCCGACAAGTCGAAGGCCGAGGCGATCGAGGCCAAAAACCACCTCGACTCGGCGATTTACTCGGCCGAGAAGATGCTCTCCGACAACCGCGACAAGATCCCCGAGGCGGACCGCCTCTCCGTCGAGACGGCGATCGCGGACGCGAAGAAGGTGCTCGAGGAGAACAAGGACGCGCGCGACGCCGGCCCGCTCAAGACCGCGGGCGAGACGCTGCAGAAGGCGCTCTACAAGGTCGGCGAGGCGATGTACCGCCAGGCCGGCGCCACCGGGGCCCCGCCGCCCGACGAGACCGGCGGCGCGGCCCCGGGCGCGACGACGGGCCAGCCCCAGGGCAACGTGGTCGACGCCGAGTTCACCGAGGAGCAGCACTAGAACACGCTTCAATTCCCGTCATTCGAAGGCCCGGTGGAGCGATCCGCCGGGCCTTTGTCTATTGCCGAAAAGGCCGCTGCGTTCGCATTCCCGTTCTCGTCCTCGCATCCTCGCAACTTCCCCACAAGTGTTGAATCCCACTTTGTTTCGTGATCCAACGGCACTTTTCTCTCGCTCTGGACCACCGTTGAGCCCCCAGGATGGTGGCCGACAGTGGGACGCGCCGGGGGAGAGCGTCCATTTCTGCCGCGATGGTAGCCCGCGAGAGGGGGCAGTCAACGGGGACGGTCCTGCGTTTCCGCATTTCGACCGAATCACCCACTGGCTTTCTGGGCGGCCGTTCGCCCGCTCCGCACCCGAAGGTTCTACGCACGCCAGAATAATCCACCGGCACGGAACGGACATGGGTGATATCAATCGAAACCGTAGCGATTCTACCCAGTGGATACCCTCGCCTGCAACAAATTGCACAGCTGATTGCAGCTGCTTTCGCTTGACACGGAGAACACTCCTCTGTCAGGCTCACCCCGGTTCCCAAACGAGAGTCAAAGGGAAAGGCGACCGAGAATGCCAGCACACGTTGTCGCGTATTTCAACTCGTCGGTTTCAACGTCTCTTACCGATGTGCAGGCGCTGACCGACGGCGTCATCCCGGTCAGCAACTTCGGCATCTCAGCCATTCCTCCCCGCGCCCAGCCTGCCGACGATCTCCATCTAATCGCGGCCGCAGCTGCGTCGAGCACAGTTCAGCGTGCCCGTGTCTACACGGACGGAATGCGGCCCTTTGGCCCACACTACATTCGCCCTGCCCAGGCCTCGGGCGCCGGTGTTGGGCCGCTGTTCCCCGACAATCCAAGGCTCATGACCCTCTTCCACACGCCGATTCTGCTGCCCCGGAGCGAACAGATTCACGTGGAGGCGGTGACCGCCGCGGCGGTCGGCGAACCCTTCGTCTGCCTGCTCTGGGTGGCCAGTCAGCTTCAACCGCTTCCCGCGGCCGGCACTGATGTGCGGTGGATTCGCTACACGAATACGGACACGGTCTCCCCGAACGGTTGGTTCCGACTCACGAGCGCGAACACCGCCTTCGAGCAATCCTTGCCGGGCGGGGTCTACGCCGTGATGGGCATGGAGCACTTCAGCGCAACCGCGCAGGCTGCTCGCTTGGTTTTCGCGGGGCAAAGCGAGCGCCCGGGCGTCATTGCAATGAACAGCGCCGGCGGCGCGGCGGGTGGGGTGACCGGGCGGAATCATCCCGCTTTTTATGACGGCTCCTTGGGCGTATTCGGGCAGTTTCAGAACGGCAATTGGCCCGGGATTGAGGTGCTCTGCAATGGCGCAGACACGAGCGCTGAGGGCTACCTTTGGGTTGCGAAGGTTTCGTAGCGAGACACCTCACCGGGGAGAATACGATCATGGCCCGACAGAGTGTTGTCCGAACAGTCGGACTCAACAATACCAACGCGATGCAGATTGCGGGGCCCAGCCCCAAGCGCGTCGGCATCCTGTTCGTTCCCGCGAATGCCGGTCGATACACAATTAGTACGGAAAACGTGATCACCATCGACATGGGCCCTACGTTGCAGACGAGTGGGCCCACCATTGAGATCACCATCGAGAAGCACGGGGAACTCGTGCAGCGGGCGTGGTACGGCCTGGGAAGCGCGGCCGGTGCGACGTTTGCGGGCGTCATTGAGATCTTCGAGGAATAGGGGAGACCCAAGGTGGCGCCCTCTCGCAAACCACTCCTGTTGCCTCCGATTACCGAAGCAAAGATCTACGAGATCTTCTTTGGACAACCCGCTATTGTCCAGCGCGCTTGGTTCGGCATTGCGGCTGGCGCAACCTCGATCTCTTGGGTCGAGACTTACGAGGAATAGGCCGTGGCACCTCCTCCGCGCAAACCGCCAGTCATCCCTCCTATGCCTCGAACGGCACAGCTTCCTCCTCTGGCGTCGCGCAATTCGCCGAGCGTTCGATCGCAGGTAAGAAACCCAAGCCCGCACACCCACGGCTCGGTCGGTGCGGTTCGCGGGGTTGCTGCTACAAGCTTTGCGCTTGCCAACGCGAGCGGGTCGGCGGGTCTAGGCAAAGTCATTTCCCCAGAGCAACCGGGCACACCATGGCGCGATCCGATCCTCGTCAAGCTCTACGGCCGCCCCTCAAACGGCCAGGTCGCGCGAGCACGCCTAGCTAACCCAGGGAATACCAATCCAACAGCTCAGCCAACGACTCGGCCTCGTCTTCGCCAAGGCCGATAACGAGGCTAGAAACATGGCGCTATTGACCATCTGTAAGTTCTCCAATCCGTCGCGGTGGGGGGATATTTCGTACGTAACGGTGCCTTACGAGGCGGGGGATTTGTCGACCGGGACCGATTCGTTGTTCGTTGACGACAATGGCGCGTCGAGTCTCATGATCATCAATCGACCCGCGACGGAGTGGGTGGCGGACATCCAGGGAGCGTTGACCGAGAACGGGTTCGACAACGTTTTTGCACAACTTCTCGCGCCGATGTTAGCCCCGGCTACGCTCGTCCAAGCGAATGATGGCTTGATCTTTCACGTCGGGTGGGCGTCTAGAGACTACATCACCGATGTCCTAGGAGGTGCGAATCCCAATCAGCAAGCTGATCTGGGAGACGACCCCAACGCCCTGTTCCTCTGGCTTCACTTCGGCCTTCACGTGCCGACACCGACAGGTTGCGTGGACCGCGACGGTTTCGTGTCGATCTTCGCGCTTCCTGAGATCGTCGATGGAGAGATTCGGCTGACGGTCAAGGGCGTAGGGGCGGACTTCATTCCCTTTGGCGACGCCTGCGGAGATAAGGTTGGCCAGACCATCCTGAGTAGTCTGGCCGGCAGTAAGATGACGTTTCAAGTGGCTATCCTCGAAGCGGCGCTGCACTGGCTCCAAAACAACGGGCGATTTCCGAAGTCGGATCCGAGAAATCCATGGACGTCCGTTTACTTGGTCCCCGACTTCGGGTGGTGGGATCCGACGGGGCAAACGAACTCCGCCTTCAACGTGGCGCTCGCTGCGGTGCTGACCATTTTCTGATCGCGACATTGCGTCGAAGGGCGCCACCTTGCCACCGCGCTCGTCGTGCGGCGCCATCGGACGGCCGGCGTGCTACCGCATGATCGGACCAGAGCGCGGTCACACGCACGAAGGAACGCCATGCGCCTTGCCCTCGGCTGTACCCTCGCCTTCGGTGCCTGCGCCAACAGCCCACTCCCCGCCGGCTCGCCCGACCTCGCCTCCCGCGATCTGGAGACTCCGGTTTGCGACTCCGCGAAGTGCTGCACACCGTCGTTCACCGCAGCCGTCGACTACGAGGTCGGAATGACGCCGGGAGCGGTCGTGGCGGCCGACTTCGACGGCGACGGCAGCCCCGACCTTGCCGTCACCAACAGCGCCGCCGGCAGCGTCGGCGTGCTCCTCAACCAGGGGAACGGCACCTTCGCCGCGGCCGTAAACCACCCGGTCGGTCGCTCTCCATCATCCGCCGCTGCGGTGGATCTCGACGGCGACGGCAATCCCGACCTCGCCGTCGCCAATGCGGACGACGACAATCTCAGTGTGCTTTTCAACAAGGGGAACGGCACCTTCGCCGCCTCCGTGATCTACCCGGTTGGTCGCCTCCCAACATCAGTCGCGGCAGCGGATTTCAACGGTGACGGCAATCCCGACCTCGCCGTCGCCAATTTCAACGACGGCACTCTCAGTGTGCTGCTCAACAAGGGGAACGGCACGCTCTCCGCCGCTGTCAACTACTCGTTCTTTGGCGGTTCGTTGGAGGTCGTTGCGGCTGACCTCAACGGTGATGGCAAACCCGACCTTGCCACTTCAAACGGCGACGGCATTAGTGTGCTCCTCAACAACGGCGACGGCGCCTTCATCGCAGCTGTTTACTACGCGGTCGGCGGCGTGACAAGTGCGCTTGCAGTCGCTGATCTCAACGGCGATGGCAGGCCCGACATCGCCGCCGGCGATACCCTCGGGAGCAACATCCACATCCTCTTCAACCAGGGCGACGGCACTCTTGCAGCCACGGTAGACTACCCCGCTGGAAGAACTACATGGTCGATCGCCGCGGCCGATTTCAACAGCGACGGCAAGCCCGACCTGGCCGTCGGGAACTACTTGGGGAACACCGCCAGCGTGCTCTTCAACAACGACGACAAGACCTTCGCGCCTCCCGTCGCGTACGCCGTCGGAACCTCGCCGGACTCGGTCGCGGTTTCCGACCTCGACGGCGACGGCAAGCCCGACCTGGCCGTCGCCAACATGAACAGCAACAGTGTCAGCGTCCTCCTCAACTCCCCTCATTGCATCTAGAAAGAAACTCAGCGCCTCCGGTGCTCGAGGTCGGCGAGAAGGTGGTCGAGGTCGTCTCGACCAACGGCGACACGCACCTGGGCGGCGACGACATCGACGACGTGGTGATGCGCTGGCTGACCGACGAGTTCAAGAAGGACCAGGGCATCGACGTCTCCAAGGACAAGATGGTCCTGCAGCGCCTCAAGGAGGCCGCCGAGAAGGCGAAGATCGAGCTGTCGTCGGTGATGGAGACGGAGATCAACCTGCCCTTCCTCACCGCCGAGGCCTCGGGCCCGAAGCACCTCCAGATCAAGCTCTCGCGCAGCAAGCTCGAGCAGATGATGGCGCCGCTGGTGAACCGCGCCCTCGACCCGACGAAGAAGGCGCTCTCCGACGCGAACAAGCAGCCCTCCGAGATCGCCGAGGCGGTGCTCGTCGGCGGCTCGACGCGCATCCCGATGGTGCACAAGCAGGTCAAGGAGTTCTTCGGCAAGGAGCCGCACAAGGGCGTCAACCCCGACGAGGTGGTCGCCCTCGGCGCCGCGGTTCCTCGGCGAAATTTGGTGATAATTTCAATCCCCGACTTCCGAAAATAGTCTTCTACGCTGGCGGCACCCCGCACGTGCCGAGGCTGCCCGAGTAGCACGCGCCGTCGACGCAAAAGTGCGGGCAGTGGGCGTCGGTCATGCACGTGCGGCGCACGCAATGGAGAGTCGAGGGCTTCGTGGGCGGGCACTCGAAGTCGGGCGGGCAGTCCGCGCTCGTGTTGCACGGGGTGGGCGCGCAGTGGTGATCGGCGCCGCAGGTGTTGCCCTCGGCGCAGTCCGCGTCCTTGGTGCAGCCGGCAATGCAGTACGACCATGAGCAGCACGGCGACGGCTCGCAGACCCACGGCGGGCTGATGCCGTGCGACGCGCAGTCGCCGTCGGCCTTGCACGCGTCGGGCGGCGGGGGCGGGCACGCCGGGCCGCCGCACACCTGCTGTCCCGGCGCGAAGCACAGGAACGGCTGCGGCGGTTGGGTGGCGCAGTCGGCGTTGCTGCGGCAGCAAATCCCCTGCGCGCAGCCGAGCCCCGGACATGGCGCCACCTTCTCGCCCGGCGCGCGGCATGCCGCGAAGCTGTAGCTGCAGCCACAGCCCTGGCAGTAGTCGGCGACGCAGCCCGCGCGCGCTTTGCACGCCGCTTCGTCGAGGCCGGCGCAGCCGTTCGCGGCGTCGGGGCTCGCAACCGCGTCGGGGGGCGTAACGACGGTGGCCAGGTCGCCGGCGGCGGCACCGTCGGAGGCGGGCGCGGGGAGCGGGTCGGTGGTGCAGCCCGCGACGGCGGCAATGGCGGCAATGGCGGCGATGAGGATCGAGGAGCGTTCGTGACGTGGCATGGGCGCGCCGTAGAGCAAGGCGGGTGCCGCCCAGAAGCCCTGGAGGCGCCGAGCGGTCGAGGCTCCCGCCCCTCGAAAATCTGATTCGCACTTCGCCTTTTCGTTCTGCCCGCGACAGGCATGCCGCGCCCAGCCGGCGCTCTTGGGGTGACGACGCGACGCCGCAGGCTCCCTGGTCCGCCGCTCCCGCGCCTCTCTGACGTCGGCCGCCAGCCGTCGGCGGGTCGAGGAGGGCGGCCAGGTCGGGGATCTCCGGCCCGCTGGCCCGACGCTCCCGCTCGCCGCCGCGCGTGGTGCTGACCCCGCGCCTCCGGACGACGCTGCCCGCGAGGGTCGCCTTGCGTGGGCGATGCCGATACGGGGGAAATCCCCCTGGCCAGCTCGCGCTCGACGCGCCGGACCAGCTCGGGACGGAGGCGGACGGCGTCGACGCCCCGGACCATCTTCAGCGCCGTGGATAGCGAGGGCTCGATGCATGGCGAGGCAGATCGTCTTTCCTACGCTCGCTCTGGCGCGTCAGGGGAGGCAGGGTGTATGTACTACGCGGCCATCTCATTCGTTCCTGTAATTCAAGGACCATTCACCCATGTCACTCAGAGAAGGAGGCGAACTCATGCCAACAACCGACACGCTTTATGATCAGCTTCAAGCTGCCGCTTCGGGTCTACCGACGGTGGCGCCGCAGGTGAACCTCGTCGTCGGAACATTCAATATCCAGGCGCACCCGAACCAGTGGACGAGCCCCCTCAATATAGCGGGGCGCGTCGTCTTTCAGAGCACCGCTGCGGCGCAACAAGAACTGGTGGCGGCAGGGGGAGCGACGCCGGCTCTCGCGGGCCCGGGTCGCCCGCACCCGCCTCTCCCCGTCCGGAATCCACCCCGGCCGCGGCCTGTCCCCTATCCCACGACCGTGGTCGGCGTGCTCGCCGTCGACGTGAGCCTTACCTTCAACCTCAGCGATCCGACGTTTAGTTTCTCCGTCGTCGTCAACGGGCAAACGACCCAGGGGGTCGGCTCCATCACCGTGAACGTCGGGCAGGCCAACACCGTGGCGTGGTACATCTCCCTGGACGACCCCAATGCCTTCATCGAGCACGGCGTGGGCGGCAACCTGACCATCGCGCGTCCTTCCGGCGTGGGCGTGTTCAAGGTTCCGGTGATCCCCTTCGGGGTCGTCTACGAGCCACCGCAACCGAGCGGGCCCCACAGCGCCACGGTGAACTACTCGTCCGGGACCACCGTCGGGACCACCATGACGATGTCCTTTTCGACGGGCAACTCCAGCACCACGCCGAGCGCGTCGCAGTTCTCCTCCACGACGGACGCCCAGAGCGTAATGAAGGACGCCTCGACCGGGTTGTCGGCAGCGGCGCCGGTTGTTGCGCTCATCCCGGTGGTCGGAGCGGTCGTGGCCGCGGCGTTCAAGATCATCAGCCAGGTCCTGACCACGTTCTCCGGGCTGCTCGGCAAATCCACCGCCTCGAACACCAATGTCTCCGTCTCGACGCACACCAAGACGCTCCAGGTCGCGGAGACCTTCAAGAACGGGTTCACGAGCGCGGCCGGCGCGGGGCCGGGGCAGGGCGACGTGATCCGCTACCTGATCGGCTCGGAGATGGCCTGGGTCTTCAACAACGGCGCCCTGCAGCTGGTGCCCATCGGCACGCCAACCGCCTGCAAGAACACCGTCTCCGACCTCCAGGGAATGAAGAACGGCTCGGTGCCCCTGATCGGCGATTTGAAGGCCGACCAGATCGACGCCCTGCTCGCCATCGACCCCTTCGTCGCCGGCGGCGCGGACGCGGCGCTCCCACAGCCGCGTTTCAGCGAAGTCGAGCCGCCCCAGGAGTTCGGGAGCGGCATCATACCCGAGTTCGAGTGGACGTACACCACCAATGAGATCGATCAGCAGGCGTCGACTTCGAGCACGACGATCGCGGAGCAGGACACGGCGGGCATGTTCGCCTTCCTGGGCATCGGCGTGACCGACACCCAGAACGTCTCCATGACGCAGACCTACACCACCTCGGAAGCACGGGGCAAAGGCACCTCGGTCACCACCAAGGTGACGTTCACGAACCTCCCGGCGGGCCAGCACTATGCCTTCCAGGCGTTCTACGACGCCGTGTTCGGCACCTTCGCCTTCAAGTCGATCGATCTGACCCCGTCGCGGGAAGTGGTCGGCGGCACGTTCACGAACAAGCTCGGGGCTCCGCAAGCCAATCAGGCCGTCAAGCTCCACGCCGGCGGACGCAGTTTCGTCAGTTACACCGACGCCACCGGGCGCTTCAGCTTTCGGTTGCCCGGCATTCCGACGGGACCGGCGACGTTGGAGGTGGGTCGCGCCCTCGAGTCCCTCAACGTGGGCACTACGCCCTCCCAGGTGGCGCTCAAAGAGCCCTCCATGCCGTTGTAGCCCGCATCGCACCTGTAGCGCCGGAAGGTCCCCTCGGCGCCCCCGACGCCCCGACTCGCCCCAGGCGACTTGATTGGGTGCAGATCACGCCAGTTATGCAGCCTCGGCGAGGCGGGGCAACTCCGACGGTGAGCGTTGCTGAAGACGCACCCGCGTTCCGGTGTTGATCCCGTGTTCCCGGATGCGGTCGTGGGCGAACTCGGCGAAGCGGTCCCAATCGCCGTTGATCTCGATGCAGCGGAGCTGCAACAGGGCCTCGGCTCGCTCCTTGATCCAGCGCATGCCCCCGTGGTCGAAGCGCGAGCCGATGACGTGTTTGATCGCGCCCTCGACGGCGCCGGTCGCGATCTCCAGATCCTTGGCAATGAGTTCGCCATAGTTCATCTGGTGGCGGCGCTTGGTGAGGTAGCGAATGGCGTCTCCCAATCGCTTTCGTTTCCCCTTCGTGCCGGGTCCGGTGCGAGGAATGCCCTTCAGGCGCTCGGTCAGTTCGGCGAGCACTTCGTCGATGCGCCCGCGGTAGAGGAGCCGCTTCTGCGTGCCGACCCAATGAGCCAGCGCTGGGCTGCCTTCCGCGAAGATCGACTCACCCGCGCTCCACACGTATTCGAGGGCATGCATCACGTCGAGGGTGTGGATCGCTTCGGGGAAGTATTCCTTTACATAGATGGTGAGGTCCGGATCCCCGTCGGTGAGCACCTGGATGAGCTTGCCCGATCCGGGCCCGAATCCGCGCTTGTTGGCTTCCCGCCGCGCAATCTCGAAGGCGTGGCGCTTCGGGGCGAACGAAGCGTAGACCCACTTGTTGATGGGCCCGAGGAGACGCTTGCCGGAGCGACGGAGGGTGTAGAGCACGACCATCGTCGCCATCTTCGCGTTCTTCGACTTGTCGCCTTTCTTGCGGCGCGGCTTGGCTCCGTATCGCGCCCGACGCTGTCGACCGCGATGCCGGGGCGAGGCCGGCGACTTGCCCTTGCGTCGCTTGCGGCGGCGACGTGCGAGCTCGCTCTCCGTCGCCGTCGGCGCGCCCTTGCTGTCGAAGAAGGCGATGAGCACGTCCCCGTCGTCGGCCGGCGCGGGCGCCGAGAGGAACCATTCGCCGGTCCACCGCCCCATGCCAAGGACCGATTGCTCGATCACTTCCGTCGACGGGGCGGCCCCGAGAAACCACTGGAGGATGCCCTGGACCTGCGCAAATGGGAGCTTCGTGGCCAAGCGCGCTGTGAGGCTGAGGAGGTGCATGCTGAGGCGATCCGCGGTCAGTCCCAGGGCAACGTCCAGTGGGTGAAAGCCGTGCCGCTGCCCTTCGACGACGGCGGGCCCGCGCACGTACGTTCGCCAGTACCGTACGACGCCAAAGAACGTGCTGAGGTTGCGCGCCTGGGGCGGCCGCTTGGCGAATCGTCGGCCATCCACCACGACCGGACGGACCTCGATCTCCGCCGCCTTTCGCTCCTCCCGCACGCAGAGAAACAGCGTGACCAGCAGCCGGCCGAGCATGAACACGCGGGGGACCAGCGCCTTCTCGAAGGCAAAGAACGACATCCCGGCGGGCGCCGCGGCCAAGTCGGTGACGAACGCCAAGAGCGACCCGACCTCGGCCGCGATGGCGCTCTCGATCTCGACGCGTGTGGGCGGCCCCGCGGTTGTCGCATTGCCGTTGTCGACCAGGGACTTTGGAACGAGTGCGAGCGGGGCGGACATGGCGACCTCTCTCAACGGAGATACGCAAACGTCGCTGTCTCGATGGTCGCCCGCCCACCCTCTGCTTTCACTTGGACCTTCGCGATACGTCGGGGGTCGCTGGCAAAGCTGCGAAGCTTCCGCATCGCGATCTCCTCGACGAGCGCGACCGGATCCGCTTCGTCTGGAAGATCCCACTCGTCGACGAGGGTCCACAGCTTGTCACTCAGCCCTTCCCCCGTGCTGGCCTCGACCGTCGCATTCCACACCGCGGCACCGAGCTCGAGCCACGCCTCGAGGTCCTCGATCTCGTCCGGCGCCGGCGGCCAAGAGACGTACGGCTCCATCAGGTGCAGCAGCGCATTGGACATCATGCCAAGCCCCGACAGCGCCGCCAACCGGTCCGGATCCGGCCTGAGATTCGGAGTACCGAATTGCCGTCGGCAACGCGAAGGCAGGCAATGTATGGCCATCGACCTTCTTGCGGGGCAAGGGACATCGGGGCGACAGGGCGGCCTCTGTCATTTCGCGCACTT
>JAJXSP010000179.1 GCA_021784515.1 Myxococcales bacterium
GCGCTCCGTCGAGGTCGCCGTCGAGGGCGACGTGCGACGCGGCTCGGGTCTGCTCGCGCTGGTGGCGACCGCCGCGCCCGGCCACCGCGCGGTCGAGGTGCGGGCCCGCCTCGACGAGGAGCTGGCGCGGATCCGCCGTGACGGGATCGCGGCGCCGCAGCTCGAGCGTGCGCGGCAGGAGCTGCGCGCCCGCCTCCTCGCGTCGCTTTCGACCCCGGTCGGGGCGGCGGTCCGCCTCGGCGAGACGGCGCTCGGCGACGGCGATCCGCGGCGGCTCCGCGGCGAGTCGGATCGAATCGACGCGGTCACAGCGGAAGAGGTGGCGCGCGCCGCGGCGACGATCCTCGCCCCGGCGAACCGCGCGACGGTGGACCTCGACGCCGCTCCCGGCCGCTGAGCGGGCGCTCGTCCGGCGCGCCCGTCCGGCGTCCCGGACGGCGCCGTCCGGCCGGACGCCGACGCCGGACGATCCTCGCGGAGGGCCGCGCCCCATCGCGCCCTCCGTCGCTGGTCCCGCGGTTGCTTGAGTTGCCGCGGTGAACGTGAGCCCATACGATTGGCAACTCACCCAAGGAGGCAACGCGATGTGCGGGATCGTCGGCTACATCGGCGAGCGGGAGTGCACCCCCATCCTGATCGAGGGGCTGCGGCGGCTCGAGTACCGCGGCTACGACTCGGCGGGGATCGCGGCGCTGGAGCCCGGCGCCGATCACAAGCTCACGACGCGCGTCGTGCGCTGCCGCGGCAAGCTTGGCAACCTCGAGGGGCTGCTGCGCGACTCGAGGCCCGTCGGGCGCGTCGGCATGGGCCACACGCGCTGGGCCACCCACGGCCGCCCCTCCGACGAGAACGCCCACCCGCACAAGTTCGGAACGGTGTCGGTGGTGCACAACGGGATCATCGAGAACTACCTGTCGCTCCGCTCGGCGCTCGCCGCGCGCGGCCACAAGTTCTCCTCCGAGACCGACACCGAGATCATCGCCCACCTCGTCGATGACGAGTTGAAGGAGACGCCCGGCGTCGGGCTGCGCGAGGCGACCCGGCGCGCGCTGGCGCAGGTCCACGGCGCGTACGCCATCGTCGTGCTCTCCGACCTCACGCCCGATTCGCTCGTCGCCGCGAAGAACGCCTCGCCGCTCGTGCTCGGGCTGGGCGACGGCGAGAACTTCGTCGCCTCCGACGTGCCGGCGATCCTCGCCCACACCAAGCGGATGATGTTCCTCGAGGAGGGCGAGATCGCCGAGCTGACCCGCGGCGGGATCGAGGTGATCGATCTCGCCGGAAACGCGGTGAAGCGCACCCCGCGATCGATCGAGTGGTCGTCCGTGATGGCGGAGAAGGCCGGCTACAAGCACTTCATGCTGAAGGAGATCCACGAGCAGGACCGCGCCGTGACCGACACGCTGCGCGGCCGCGTCTCGATCGAGAAGTCCGACGCCCTCCTCGACGGTGTGGATCTCGATCCGCGCGAGCTGCGCAAGCTCACCATCATCGCCTGCGGCACCTCGTACCACGCCGGCCTCGTCGGCAAGTTCCTGATCGAGCAGATCGCGCGCGTCCCCGTCGAGGTGGATCTGGCCAGCGAGTACCGCTACCGCGATCCGATCATCGGCCCCGGCGACCTGCTGCTGGCGATCTCGCAGTCGGGCGAGACCGCCGACACCCTCGCCGCGGTGAAGGACGCGCGGGCGAAGGGCGCGCGCGTGATGTGCATCGCCAACGTCGTCGACTCGTCGATCGCGCGTGCGTGCCACCACTCGCTCTACACCCACGCCGGTCCCGAGATCGGCGTCGCCTCGACGAAGGCCTTCACCACGCAGCTCGCCGCCCTCGTGCTGCTCGCCATCCACCTCGGCCGTCGCTCGGGCGCGCTCTCCCCCGAGGCCGCCTCGACGCTGATCCGGGAGTTCATGGCGATCCCGCACAAGATGGCCGACGTCATCGGACACTCGCCGCAGATCCAGGTGATCGCCCGCCGCTACGGCAGCGCGCGCGACTTCCTCTTCCTCGGCCGCGGCCCGAACTACCCCATCGCGCTCGAGGGAGCGCTCAAGCTGAAGGAGATCTCGTACATCCACGCCGAGGGCTACGCCGCCGGCGAGATGAAGCACGGGCCGATCGCGCTCATCGACGAGAACATGCCGGTCGTCGTGGTGTGCCCGAAGGGGCCGGGCTACGAGAAGGTGATGTCCAACCTCGTCGAGGTGAAGGCGCGCGAGGGCAAGATCATCGCGGTGGCCACCCACGGCGACAACGACATCGGGTCGATCGCCGACGAGGTGATCGTGATCCCCGACGCCCCGTCGCACCTCCAGCCGCTGCTCACCGTGCTGCCGCTGCAGCTCCTCGCCTACCACGTCGCCGACTTCAAAGGCACCGACGTCGACCAGCCCCGCAACCTCGCCAAGAGCGTCACCGTCGAGTAGCCGACCGGCACGAGCACACCAGCTCGGGGACCTGCGCGACGCACAGCGGGTCCGTGTCGAGCCGAGGCCAGATGAGAAACGGCTTGTTGGCGACGCTCTGCCGTCGCTGCCGGTCGATGCCATGCAGGTGCGCGTCGCGCTCGCGCAGGCGCTTGGTGAAGTTGCCGTACTGCTAGATCGCGATGCCCTGGTCGGCGCTGTCGAAGATGCGCTTGATGCGCGCCGGATCGAGGTTCGAGGCCAGGTCCGACGAGATGCGCCAGCGGCCCCGCGCGGACCGCGGGGAACGCCTCGAGCGCGTCACGGCCAGAGACCATCGCCTCCATCCGCGGGTCGGTGAGCAGATACGGGGTTGGCGGCAGCTCGACACCCGGGAGCGTGGGCGGCAGTCCCGTCGAGAAGGCGTGGAGGCGGCTCGCCACCTGCGCCGCGCGAACGGCCGCGCGGCGTGCTGCTCCGCGCGCCGCGCCGGTGATCCGATCGGTGAGCGCCATGCGACCTCGTCGCGCTTCCCGCCTCCGCCTCAGCCCGATGTAGATTCACGTGATGAGCTACGAGGTAGATTTCACGAACGTGTCGACCGTCGGCCTCGAGTCGTCCCCGATGGCGGCCGCGCTCGCGGGCTTGCGTGCCAACGAGGCCCGCTACTTCAAGAACAAGTACGGCCAAGCCTTCGTCGTCGAGCCGGCGAGCAAGGCGAAGAAGCTCATCGACTACGTCCATCGGATCCTCAAGCAGGAGCGCGACATCGTAATCACGTCGCGCCCGCTCGAGGCGACGGAGCTTCACGTCGAGAACATCCGTTGGACGTTCGTGTTCTACGAGAGCGGGCTCTCGATCAACGTGCTGTACACCCTCGACGACAAGAAGAAGCGCGCTGTCGGTTTCAAGCTCTCCGACGGGATGGAAGTCCCGCCCGAGCTCGCGTCGCGCTTCAAATTCGCGAAGCAGAAGTCGAAGCTCGCAGGCACGATCCGCGGCTCGTTCTTCGTCATCAAAGGCGAGTATTGAGCGACTACGCGGCGTCTACCACGGCCTCGCCCGGACGATCCGGATGTCGGGGTCGAAAACGGGGACGGTGTTGACGATCTCTCACTTCTCCGGGTGAGCGCGGAAGACGGTGTTTGAAGCTCGAGACCTCGCTGGGCTCTCGATCTTTCGCATCTTCAAACACCGTCCTCATTCATCGGGCTGCTCGCTTCAGAACAACAGATCGAGGTCACGCGCGCCGTGGAGGAAGCGGGCGATCTCGATGCCGCCGGGGATCGGGCGGTAGAAGAGGACATAGCGGCCAATCGGATAGCTCCGCAGCGACGGGGCGAGCTCCTCGCGCGAGCGCCCGAGCAGGGGCGTGGCGGCCAGGATGGCGCAGGTTTCCTCGACCCGATCGAGCAGCCGGTCGGCCGCGCGCTGTTCGTCCCGCGCGATATCCAGCCACGCCGCGAGCAGGTCGTCCCCCGCGAGCGACGACCTGCGGACTCGCGGCAATCAGCGCCTGCGCGCGAGACGCTTGCGTCCCGCCGCCTTGATGCGGCCCACGTCGAGCGGAGCAGAGGCGCCGGCGTCCAGTTCGGCCACGCCTGCCCCGACGTCACGCGCCAGCTCGGCGAAGCGCAGCGCGCGCAGGCGGTCGCGCTCTTCGAGCAGCCGCAGCGCCTCGCGGACGACCTCGCTCGCGGACGCGTACCGACCGCCCGCCGTCTTCTCCTCGACCAGCCGCTCCAACTCCGGCGTCAGCGAGATGTTCATGCGGAGATGCTACGGTGATAGCAAAGTATGTCAATCATTGCTACCGCCCGTGCTCCCGCGCCGCCTCCCCGTGCGACGGTGCCCCACCATGGCGGACGCACAGGCGTTCATCGCGCGCTGGGAAGCCTGGCGCGCCTCGGAGCGCGCGAACTACCAGATGTTCCTCTCCGAGCTGTGCGATCTGCTCGACGTCGAGCGCCCGCGCCCCGCCCAGAACGACGACGCGCGCGACGACTACGTGTTCGAGAAGAAGGTGCCCACCCCCGGCGAGGAGGGCACCACGCTCAAGCGCATCGATCTCTACAAGCGCGGCCATTTCATTTCATCCTCGAAGCCAAGCAGGGCGGCGACGCTGGCAGCGCCGGCAGCGTGCCGCGACCGGCAGACGCAATGAAACCTCGCCATGGAGGCCGCCCGCAGAACCTTCGCGCCGTCCGCGGGCCGGCGCACTGCTTTCGTTCCCCGCGGGCCGATCGCCGCCCTATCGCCGCGCCGGGCCGCTCGGCACCGCCGTTGCAAAGCGCGGCGATAGCAATATCGCTATGTCGCGCAAACGAGAGATGGCCGCCGCCGTGCCCGGACCGACCCGCACTGTCGAGGAGGTCGCCGAGGTGATGAAGGCGCTCGGCCACCCGCTGCGGCTGCGCCTCGTGATCCTCCTCGCGGAGGGGGACGAGCACGTGGGCGGCCTCGCGGAGCGCCTCGGGATCGCGCAGGCGATCGCGAGCCAGCAACTGCGCATCCTGCGCATGAGCGGCCTCGTCGCGGCGACGCGCGATGGCGGGTTCGCCGTCTACCGGCTGCGCGAGCCGCGGCTCCACAAGCTGCTCCGGTGCATGGGGCTCCATCCCGCGCAGCCACCGACCTCAGCGAGCGAGGCGTCGAGATGAAACGGATCGTGATCCTTGGCGCCGGCACCGCCGGCACGATGATGGCCAACAAGCTCGCCCGCGCGCTGCCCGAGCGCGAGTGGCGCGTCACCGTCGTCGACCGCGACGACCTGCACGTCTACCAGCCCGGCCTGCTCTTCCTGCCGTTCGATCAATACCGCCCCGAGGAGCTGGTGCGGCCGCGTCGCAAGCTCCTCGATCCGACGGTGGAGGTGCGGCTCGACGCGATCGATCGCGTCGCCCCCGACGACAAGCGCGTCCACCTCGCGAGCGGCGACCGGCTCGACTACGA
The DNA here is from genome assembly GCA_021784515.1 of Myxococcales bacterium. Taxonomy (GTDB): domain Bacteria; phylum Myxococcota_A; class Polyangia; order Palsa-1104; family SHYY01; genus SHYY01. Next base: position 5,358 of record JAJXSP010000179.1, read on the forward strand.
CATCCTCGTCGTCGCCACCGGCAGCCGCATCCTCCCCGGCGAGACGCCCGGGCTCACCGGCGAGGGCTGGATGCGCGACGCCTTCGACTTCTACACCGTCGAGGGGGCGCTCGCGCTGCGCAACCGGCTCGCCGACTGGAAGGGCGGCCGGCTGCTGCTCAACGTCGTCGAGATGCCGATCAAGTGCCCGGTCGCGCCGCTCGAGTTCCTGTTCCTCGCCGACGCGTTCTTCACGCGGCGCGGGATGCGCGACCGCGTCGAGATCGCCTACGCGACGCCGCTCGACGGCGCCTTCACCAAGCCGCGCGCCTCGGCGCTGCTCGGCGATCTCCTCGCGCGGCGCGGCGTGCGCGTGATCCCCGACTTCGTCGCGAGCGAGGTCGCCGGCGAGCAGCGCGTCCTCAAGTCCTACGATGGGCGCGAGGAGGGCTACGACCTCCTCGTCACCATCCCGCTCCACGGCGGCGCCGAGGCGATCGCGCGCTCGAAGATGGGCGACGCGGGCGGTTGGCTGCCGACGGACAAGCACACCCTCCGGAGCAAGCAGTTCGAGAACGTCTTCGCGATCGGCGACGCGACGGACCTGCCGGCGTCGAAGGCGGGCGCGGTGGCGCACTTCGAGTCGGAGGTGCTGTTCGCGAACCTCCTGAACTACATCGCCGGCCGCCCGCCCGAGGCGAGCTTCGACGGCCACGCCAACTGCTTCATCGAGACGGGCCACGGCAAGGCGATGCTGATCGACTTCAACTACCAGACCGAGCCGCTCCCCGGCCGCTTCCCGCTCCCGGGCGTCGGGCCGTTCGCGCTGCTCCAGGAGAGCGCCGCAAATCACTGGGGCAAGCTCGCCTTCAAGTGGGTCTACTGGAACGTGCTCCTCGCGGGGAAGGAGCTGCCGCTCGACCACCGGATGCTGATGGCCGGGAAGTGGGCGTGAGGAAGTCGGAAGGAGCCGCCATGATCGCGACCGCCAACAATCAGGACCTCGCCGCGCGCCTCGACGCGATGAGCGCGCAGATCGAATGGCTCGTCGAGCAGCAGCGCAAGCGCGACGAGCTGTTCGGCGAGATGACGCCGATCCTCCGCGAGGTGATGGCGACCGCCACCGAGCGCCTCGACGCCGTCGAGAAGCGCGGCTGGTTCGCCTTCGCGCGCGAGCTCTCGACCGTCGCCGAGCGCGTGCTCGATCACTACACCGCCGAGGACGTGCGCGCGCTCGGTGGCGCGATCGTGACGATCCTCGACACGGTGCGCGCGCTCACGCGGCCCGAGGTGCTGTCGATCGTCGGCGAGGCGTCCGAGGCGCTCACGCAACCCGAGCGGGCCGAGCCGATCGGGCTGATGGGGATGATGCGCGCCTCGAAGCAGCCCGACGTGCAGAAGGGGATGGCGGTGCTGCTCTCGCTGCTGCGCAACGTGGGGCGCGCGTCGCGGGCGCTCTCCGACGGGGATCGCGGCGACGCGAAGGCACGCCTCGCCGCGGTGATCGGGCCGCGTCGCAAGCCGCGTCCGCAGGTCGCCGAGCGCGCGCTGCCCTCGCACGCCCCCGCGGCGGCGATGGCGGCCGGGCCGGCCTGCTGCACGCCCGCGAGCAAGCCGGCCGAGGTGGCCACGGTGGTCGATGGCGTGTCCTTCACCGCCGACGGCCACCTCGCCGACCCGACGCAGTGGACGCGCCCGCTCGCCGAGCGCATCGCCGCCGGGCAGGGCGTCACCCTCGACGAGGCGCGCTGGAAGCTGATCGAGTGCGCGCGCGGCGAGTTCGAGAAGACGAACGTCGCGGCGAACATCCGCCGCCTCACGCAGCTCTCGGGGCTGAGCACGCGCGACATCTACGAGCTGTTCCCGAAGGCGCCCGGCCGCACCGTCGCGCGGATCGCCGGGACACCCAAGCCGGCGGGCTGCATCTAGCGATCAGGAGAGCGAACCATGGAGACGACCCACGAGGCGCATCGCAAGGTGGCGATCATCTGTTCGCATGGAGGTCTCGACGAGGCCTACCCGAGCCTCATCCTCGCCAACGCCGCCCGGCAGTCGGGGATCGAGTGCTTCGTGTTCTTCACGTTCTGGGGCCTCGACGTCATCACCGAGAAGAAGGTCGATCGGCTCCACGTGAACATGGCGGGCAACCCGACGGCGCCGATGCCGACGATGGTGGCCGGACTGCCCGGCATGGAGGCGGTCGCAGCGCACATGATGAAGAAGCAGATGGCGGAGCTGGACCTGCCGAGCGCCCGCGACATGCTGAAGATCCTCGACGAGTCGGGCGCGCAGCTCTACGCCTGCGAGCTGGCGATGAAGATGTTCAAGCGCACCCGCGACGACCTCGTGCCGGAGGTAAAGGACATCATCACCGCCGGTGACTTCTACGATCTCGCCGACGGAGCGCAGATCATCTTCACCTGATCGTGCCCCCGGTCGGCGAAGGTGCCGTCGACCGCCGCCGCGGATGCGCGCGCTCGTGGGGCGCCGGCTCGCTCCGCGGCCGCACCGGCCTCGACCGGCCGCGCAACCTCGCCACGCGCGTCGCGGTCGAGTAGGATTCGCCCGATCCACGACGACCACGTCGCCGTCGCCGCGCGCGATCGTCGCCGGCGCCGGCGGCACCGCATGAGGACACTGAAGATGGCCACCCTCGCCGACCTCCTCGATTCCTCCGAAGCGAAGCTCGCCGCGATCGAGGCGCACCTCGACGCGCTCGACGCCGGTGCGCGCATCGCCGAGTGCCGCGCCCTCGGCAGGAAGCAGCTCACGCGGCTGTGGGAGCTGGCGGCGCCGTCGCTCGCGCTCGACGACCTCGTCCCCGCGGCGGCGATGGAGGGCGAGAAGGTGGAGTTCGCGGGGAAGAACTCGCTGCCGGTGTTCACGCACTTCGAGAAGCACTTCACGCGGCACGGCGGCGCCATCGTCGGCATCAACGTCGGCGCCACCGCCTTCGCGACCGGCCCCGGCTACTTCACCTGCGACACCACCTCCGAGCGGCCGGGCGAGGTGCGATTCGACTACACGCGGGTCCCGTCGTCGGCGCCGCAGGGCTGGCCCGTGCCACGCTCGAACGCGAGCGGCCTGTCGTACTTCGTCTACCGCGACATGCACGACTACAACCGCCGCGTCTCGAAGGACGTGGTGATCGGCGCGGCGACCCGCCTCGGCACGCCGATCGACGCCTACTACGTCCTCGCGCGCAAGGCGTAGCGATGGCCGACCTCACCCACTTCGACGAGCGCGGGGCCGCGCGGATGGTGGACGTGGGGAAAAAGCCCGAGACCGATCGCGTGGCGGTCGCGTCGGGCGCCGTCGAGATGGCCGCCGAGACGGCGCGGCGGATCGCCGCCGGGGCGATCGGCAAGGGCGACGTGCTCGCGGTGGCGCGCCTCGCCGCGATCCAGGGGCAAAAGCGCACCGCCGAGCTGATCCCGCTCTGCCACCCGGTGCGCGTCACCGGCGTCGACGTGGATCTGTCCGTCGACGAGGCGCGAGCGCGGGTCGCGATCCGCGCCACCGTGCGCGCGCACGATCGCACCGGCGTCGAGATGGAGGCGCTCACGGCGGTGTCGATCGCCGCGCTGACCGTCTACGACATGTGCAAGGCGATCGACCGCGGCATGCGGATCGTCGACGTGCAGCTGGAGAAGAAGTCGGGCGGGAAGAGCGGGGACTGGTCGCGGTGAGCTCGGGGCCCCGTCAGGCCGCCTTGTCCTTCACCACCACCTTGAGCTCGGGGCGCCGCGCCAGCATTCGGTAGTTGAGGCCGACCAGCGCGAAGTTGATGGTGTTGAAGACGTGCCACGTCACCGTCGAGGGGCGCGCCAGGAACACGGAGAACGCCACGAGCGGCACCGGCAGCATCACGAGCGGGAGCGAGCGCTCGCGGTCCTTGAAGTTGGGCACCTTCAGCGTCGAGATCATCAGCCCCGCGGCGAGCAGCATCCCGACGGCCAGCCACGCCACCGGCGCCACGTCGCGCAGCAGGACGAACGTCAGCACGTAGCCCGCGCCGACGGGGATCGGGGCGCCGAAGAAGGTGGAGCGCTTGCTGTGGTCGAGGTTGAAGCGGGCCAGGCGCCCGATGCCCGCCAGCAGGTAGATGATCGCGACGCCGATCCCGACGGCGCCGAGCGGCCGCAGAAAAGCGAACCACGCCAGCACGGCCGGCGCGACCCCGAAGGCGACCGCGTCGGCGAGCGAGTCCAGCTCGCCGCCGAAGGCGCTGCCCGCGTCGAGCAGGCGCGCGAGTCGGCCGTCGAGGAGGTCGCAGACGCCGGCGGCGAACAGCATCAGCACCGCGCGGTGGTACTGCCCGGCCGCGGAGGCGAGGATGCTCAGGAAGCCGAGCACGACGCTGATCGTGGTGATGCCGTTGGGCAGGAGGTGCTTCGGGCGGAAACCGGTGGGCCTGCGCTCGGTCGAAGTGGGGTGCGGCGTCATGGGACCCTCTCGGCGTCCGCATCCTAGTACCTCGCGGCGGAAATATCGATAGGACCGAGACCGTCGCGGCCCGCAGTGCGAGGCGCGACGATGGAAGCTACTTGTAGGTAACTGACGGAGGAGCAACGAAGCCATGCGGGATGCGGCGGCGGTCGAATCCATCGAGATTTCCGCCGCGAGGTACCTGCACGACGAGGCTCGTCCACCTCCGCCGTCGGAGAGCGGGTCGTTGAGCGCTCCCGGCGGGCGCCTAGAACGTGGGTATGAAGCTCTTGCACGTCGTCGGGGCGCGGCCGAACTACATGAAGGCCGCCGCGGTGATGCGGGCCGCGCGGGCCGCCGGTGCCGAGCAGCTGCTCGTCCACACCGGGCAGCACTACGGCGCGCGGATGTCCGACGTGTTCTTCGCCGACCTGGGGTTGCCGGCGCCCGACCACCAGCTCGGCGTCGGTTCGGGGACCCACGGCGAGCAGACGGCGCGCGTGATGATGGCGATCGAGCCGGTGATCGACCAGGCGCGCCCCGACTGGGTGCTCGTCGTGGGCGACGTCAACTCGACGGTGGCGGCGGCGCTCACCGCGGTGAAGCTCGGGGTGCGGGTGGCGCACGTCGAGGCGGGCCTGCGCTCATTCGACCGCACCATGCCCGAGGAGCTGAACCGGCTGGTGACGGACGCGCTCGCCGACCTGTGCCTGACGCCCTCGCCCGACGCCGACGCGAACCTGCGCCGCGAGGGGCGCGCCCCGGGGGCGATCCGCCGGGTCGGCAACGTGATGATCGACGTGCTCGACGCCAACCTCGCGCGCGCCCGGGAGCGCGGCCTCCCGGCGCGGCTCGGCCTGCCGCGCAACGGCTACGCGGTGGCGACGCTGCACCGTCCGGCGAACGTCGATCGCGCATCCTCGCTGCGGCGCCTCCTCGCGCTGCTCGGCGAGGCGGCGGCGCGGCTCCCGGTGGTGTTCCCGGTGCACCCGCGGACGCGGGCGCGGATCGCCGAGGCGGGCGTGCCGATCCCCGGCGGGCTGCGGCTCGAGGAGCCGCTCGGGTACCTCGCCTTCGTCTCGCTGCTCGACGGCGCGCGCCTCGTGCTGACCGACTCGGGCGGGGTGCAGGAGGAGACCACCGCGCTC
>JAJXSP010000180.1 GCA_021784515.1 Myxococcales bacterium
AGCATCGCCAGGGCGTCGCGGTCGCCGGGGGTGAGATCGCGCGCCTCGCCGCTCGCCGCGTCGACGCGGAAGAGGTGGCTGCGCTTGCCGTCGCGCCACTCGTCCCAGTGGCGGAACAGGAGGCGCACGATCACGCGCCCGCTCGAGCGCGGCTTCTCCATCCGGTCGGCGCGCTCCTTATTGCACGCGTCGCTCGCGCAATCGGGGAAGACCTCCGACTGCGCGACGAGGAACTTCCCGTCGGGCGACCAGGCGAACACGCCGGCGCCGAGCGGAAGGTGCGTGAGGACGCGCGCGTCGCCCCCCGCGAGGTCGAGCACGTACACCTGCGGCGCGCCGTCGCGGTCGGAGGTGAAGGCGAGCCGCCGCCCATCGGGCGAGAAGCGCGGCTCGCCGTCGTGCTTCGTGCCGACGGTGAGCTGCCGCGCCTCGCCCCCCGAGACCGGCTGGAGCCAGATCGCGGAGGTGGACTTGTTGCCCTCGAGATCGACGGTGGTGAGGGCGTAGGCGAGCTGCTTGCCGTCGCGCGAGACGTCCCAGCCACCGATGCGGCGGGCGCGGATCAGGTCGTCGAAGCCGAACGGGTGGGCGGCGTGGGCGACGGAGGCGAGGAGGCTGAGCGCGAGCAAGGTCCGCATGGGCGCGCAGTCTAGCGGAAGTGCCCCGGCGCGGCCCCCCGAGACAGAAAACTTGCGCACCGGGCTTACGATCGGTGCATGGATCTGAGCTTCCCCTGCCCCTGGTGCACCACCGAAATGTCGATCGATTGCGCTCCGTCGGCGCGCTGGCAGTGCCGCACCACCTGCGACGACTGCGGCCGCCACGTGGTCGTCACCGTCTCCGGCGACCGCGTGCTGATCGCGCGCGGCCCATGGACGCCGTCGGCGGTGGACGGCGACGCGCACCCGTTCCCGTCGCCCTCCGCCGGCGGGACGGGCGTCAGTTCACCACGCGCTTGAGCGACGAGATCGTCCCCGGCCGGAACTCGATCGGGTACTTGCCGGTGAAGCAGGCGTCGCAATGGCGGCGCTCCGCCCCGTCGCCGGGCGCCGCGGCGCGCACCGCTTCCATCATCCCCTCGACCGAGAGGTAGCCGATCGAGTCGCAGGTCACGTAGCGCGCGATCTCCTCGGGGCTGTGCGACGAGGCGATGAGCTCGCTGCGCGTCGGCGTGTCGATGCCGTAGAAGCAGGGGTGCGTCGTCGGCGGCGAGGAGATCCGCAGGTGCACCTCGCGCGCGCCGGCGTCGCGCAGCATCTTCACGATCTTCCGCGAGGTGGTGCCGCGCACCAGCGAGTCGTCCACCACCACGACGCGCTTGCCGTTGAGGATCTCCTTCACGGCGTTGAGCTTGAGCTTCACGCCGAAGTGACGGATCGACTGCTGCGGCTCGATGAAGGTGCGCCCGACGTAGTGCGACCGGATCAGCCCCATCTCGTACGGGATGTCAGCCTGGCGCGCGAAGCCGATCGCCGCCGCCGTCCCCGAGTCGGGCACCGGCACCACGATGTCGGCGTCGACCGGGTGCTCCTTGGCGAGCCGCCGCCCGAGCGCCTCGCGCACGCGGTACACCGAGCGGCCGTCGATCATCGAATCGGGGCGGGCGAAGTAGACGTGCTCGAACACGCAGAACCGGGTCGGCTCGGGCGAGAACGGGCGGTAGGTCCGCAGCCCCTTGGCGTCGACGATCACCACCTCGCCCGGCTCGACCTCCCGGATCAGCTCCGCCTCGAGGAGGTCGAAGGCGCAGCTCTCCGAGGCGAACACGAAGGCGTCCTTCAGGCGCCCGATGGCGAGCGGCCGGAAGCCCATCGGGTCGCGCATCGCGATCAGCTTGTGCTCGGTGAGGAACAGCAGCGAGTAGGCGCCCTCCACCTGCTTCAGCGCGGTGACGATGCGGTGCTCGGTCTCCAGCTCGCGGGCGCGGGCGATGAGGTGGATCAGGACTTCGCTGTCGGAGGTGGTCTGGAAGATCGAGCCGTCCATCTCCAGCTTCCGCCGGAGGTCGCTCGCGTTGACGAGGTTGCCGTTGTGGGCGACGGCGATGGCGCCGTGGACGTACTCGACGGAGAAGGGCTGCGCGTTCTTCAGGGCGGACTCGCCGGAGGTGGAGTAGCGGACGTGGCCGATCGCCATGTGCCCCGGCAGGCCCGCCAGCTCGTCCCTCGTGAAGGCGTCGGCCACCAGCCCCATCTTGCGCACCGGGCGCAGGTGGTCGCCGTCCGAGACGACGATCCCGGCCGACTCCTGCCCGCGGTGCTGCAGCGCGTGGAGGCCGAGATAGGTGATATTGGCCGCCTCCGGGTGACCGAAGACGCCGAAGATTCCGCACATGGAGGGGTACCTCGCGAGAGGCGGGAAGTGTACACCCAGGGTCGCCCATCGCCGGGCTTTTTTCACTTGTCGCCCGCGCGCCGCGGTGCTTAGTTCCGGGCCATGGGCCGACCGCGCCTGCCGAAGGCAGGGGACTTCGAGCGGTCGGCCATCCAAGGAAGAAGACAACAATGAGCGCCGACCATGAGCTGCGCGACGCCGTCGTCGTGGGCGCCGGGATCTCGGGCCTCGCCGCCGCGTGGTGGCTGCGGCAGGCAGGGAAGCTGGTCACCGTGCTGGAGTCGTCCGACCGCGTCGGGGGCGCCATCACGACCTTCCGCGACGGCGAATGGCTGTTCGAGCTGGGGCCGAGCACGGTGCTGGAGAACAACCCGGCGATCGGCGAGCTGATCGCCTCGGCGGGGCTGGCCGAGCACCGCATCGGCGCGCGCCCGGTGGCGAAGCGCCGCTTCCTGTGGAAGGACGAGCGGCTGGTGGCGCTGCCGTCGGGGCCGCTGTCGGCGCTGACCACGCCGCTGCTCTCGGCGCGCGGCAAGCTGCGCGTGCTGAAGGAGCCGTGGATCCCGCAGCGCACCGACCCCACCGACGAGAGCATCGCCGACTTCGTGCGGCGGCGCCTCGGCGGCGAGATGCTCGACTACGCGGTCGGGCCGTTCGTGTCCGGCGTGTACGCGGGCGACCCGGAGCGGCTCGCGGTGCGCTGGGCGACGGCGAAGATCCACGCGCTCGAGGCGGAGCATGGCGGCCTCATCCGTGGGGCGGTGGCGCGGCGCAAGGGCCCGGCGCCGGGCGGCGGGATGTTCTCGTTCCGCGACGGCCTCTGCGCGCTTCCCGCGCGCCTCGCCGACGGGATCGGCGACGTCCGCATGGGGGTCGAGGCGCGGCGGATCGTGCGCTCGGGGAGCCGCCTCGCCGTCGAGACCGCCGCGGGGACGATCGAAGCGCCGCAGGTGATCCTGGCGGTCCCGGCGGACGTCGCGGCGCGGCTGCTCGACGAGGCCAGCGGCGGAGCGAGCCGCGTGCTCGGCGAGATCCCCTACGCGCCGGTGGTCGTGGTGGCGCTCGGCTACGCGCGCGATCGGATCGCGCACCCCCTGGGCGGCTTCGGCTTCCTCGGGCCGCGGCGGGAGTCGCTCCGCATGCTCGGCTGCCTGTGGCACTCGGAGATCTTCCCGGGCCGCGCCCCCGACGGGCACGTCGCGCTGACGGCGGTCGTCGGCGGCCGCACCGACGAGGAGATCACCACCTGGGACGACGCGCGGCTGCTCGACCACGTGCGCCAAGAGCTGGGCCGCGCCATCGGCGCGCAGGGCGAGCCGGCCTTCGTGCGGGTGCAGCGCTGGCGGCGCGCCATCCCGCAGTACGAGATCGGCCACGGTCGCTTCGTCGAGGCCGCGGCCGCCCTCGAGCGGGCGCTCCCCGGGCTGCACGTCGCCGGCAACCTGCTGCGCGGCGTGTCGGTGGCCGACTGCATCAAGAATGCGACGGCGCTGGCGCGGGAGATCGAGCCCGAGGGCGCAACCGCCGCACCATCCGCAACCGCCGCCCGATAACCGCCCGAAACTCGCCGATTCGCCGGCCCGAGCAACGCGGGATCCGGCAATCGCGATTCGGAAGAAGCGAATGAATCGAGATTCTGGAGAATGGACAGGTGAGGAAGAAGAACCCGTCACCTGGCGGGTGCCGCGAGGACGCTCACTGCCCCTGGTTCATCTCCCGGAACAAATCCTGTTCGTGCTGGCCGATGTTCTGCCGCATCTGCTCGTCCAGCGCCTGCATCGAGCCCAGGGCGCTCTTGACGCCATTCGCGTCCACGACCATCAAGACATAGAGGTTGTTGTTCGGCGAAATCCAGGTATCCGCCGAGCGCGCGCCGGCGACCTGTAGCTTCGCCATCGTCCGCGTCACCTGGTCGAGCTTCTGCTCGAAGTCCTTGCGCGCCTGGTCGCCCGTGCCCTTCTGCGCGCGACCGTCGTATTTCTTGACCATCGTCTCGAGGCGCTGCGACAGCGTCAGCGCGATCTTGGCCGATCCGTCGGCCTCCGCGCCGCTCTGCAGGTGGAAGACGCGATCCGCTGGGCGCGCACATCGGTCACCGTCAACCTGAGGGATGCCCGGAGCGGGAAGATCTTCGGTCGGCTGGAGGCCTCCGAGCGCGCCGCGTCGGCGGACTACGACGAGGCGGTGCGGCGCAGCGCCGTCGCCGCGGCAAAGAAGATCGCCGACCAGATCCACCGTGCGATCAACGGCTACCTCGAGAGCATCTGATCCACCGGCCCGCCGCCGCTTCAGCCGCCGACGACGCGCCGGAAGCCGCCTCGCCAGGCGTTCGCCAGATCGTCGAGCGCGAGGTCGATCGCCACAGCCGGGCCCTGGAGCAGCCCGCTTTGGCGGGCTTGGCCCTCAACGCCTCCGCGCACCACGAAGCGCCCGCCGCCGACGGTGCCGAGCCGCGCCAGCGGCGCGCCGTGCTGCTGCGCGATCGCCGCCACGCGCGACGCGTCGCCGGGGGCGTAAGAGACCACGATCCGCGACGGCGCCTCGCCGAACAGGAGCAGATCGGGACGCAGGCCCGCCGCGACGGCGTCGAGGTCGATCGTCGCGCCGACGGGATCGGGCCCGCCAAGGCAGGCCTCGGCGAGCGCCACCGCGAGGCCGCCCTCGGAGCAGTCGTGCGCCGACGCCAGCAGCCGCGACGACGCCAGCGCGCGGCACGCCTCTCCGACGGCGCGCTCGCGCTCGACGTGGAGGCGCGGCGGCCGCCCGGCGATCCGCCCGTGCACCACGGCGAGGTACTCGCTGCCGCCGATCTCGTCGCTGTTCACGCCGAGGAGCGCGATCTCGTGCCCTGCGGCGCAAAAGCCCGAGGTGACCGCGTCGGCGGCGCGCGCGAGCAGTCCCACCATGCCGATCGTCGGGGTCGGGAAAATGCCGCGCCCCTCGGTCTCGTTGTAGAGGCTGACGTTGCCCGACACGACGGGCGTCGAAAGCTCGCGGCAGGCGTCGCCGAGGCCGCGCACGCACTCGGCGAACTGCCACATGATCTCGGGGCGCTCGGGGTTGCCGAAGTTGAGGCAGTCGGTGACGGCGAGCGGCTCGGCGCCCGTCGTCGAGAGGTTGCGGTAGGCCTCGGCGACGGCGAGCCGCGCGCCCTCGTAGGGATCGAGGAAGCAGAACCTCGCGTTGCAGTCGGTGGTCAACGCGACGCCCTTGTCCGTTGAAATCGTGCCACCTGGCACGATTTGTCCCGTTCCCGCTCCCGGCGCCCGAAGGATCCTCACCACCGCCGCGTCGCTCCCCGGCCGCACCACCGTCCGGTCGCCGACCATGTGGTCGTATTGCCGCCACACCCACTCCTTCGACGCCACCGACGGCGAGGCGAGGATCTTGAGCAGCGCCGCGCCGAGGTCGGCGGGCCGTGGAATCGACGAACTCTCCAGCGTCTGGATCTCCGCCAGATCCTTCGGCGGGGAAAGCGGCCGCTCGTACTTCAGCCCCTCGGTGAGCGGCGCGATGGGGATCTCCGCGACGACCGCGCCCTCGCTCTTCACGACGATCTTCCCGCTGTCGGTCACGCGCCCGACGATGGCGGCGTCGATGTCCCACTTCGCGCAGATGGCCGCCACCTCGCCCTCGCGCCCCGCCTTGGCGACGAGGAGCATGCGCTCCTGAGACTCGGAGAGCATCAGCTCGTAGGGCGTCATGCCGGTCTCGCGGCGCGGCACGGCGTCGAGGTCCAGCTCGAGGCCGGAGCCGGCGCGCCCCGCCATCTCCACCGACGACGAGGTGAGGCCGGCCGCGCCCATGTCCTGGATGCCCACCAGCGTGTCGCCCGCCATCAGCTCGAGGCAGGCCTCGAGGAGCAGCTTCTCGGTGAAGGGGTCGCCGACCTGCACCGTCGGGCGCTTCGACTCGCTCTCGGCGTCGAATTCGGCCGACGCCATCGTCGCGCCGTGGATGCCGTCGCGGCCGGTCTTGGCGCCGATGTAGAGCACCGGGTTGCCGAGGCCGGAGGCGGTGCCGAGGAAGATGCGGTCTTTGCGCGCGAGGCCGACCGCCATCGCGTTGACCAGGACGTTGCCGTCGTAGCAGGCGTCGAAAGCCACCTCGCCGCCGACGGTGGGGACGCCGAACGCGTTGCCGTAGCCGGCGATTCCCGCGACGACGCCCTCGACGAGCGAGTGGGTGCGGGGGTGGTCGGGGCGGCCGAAGCGGAGCGAGTCGAGGCAGGCGATGGGCCGCGCGCCCATGGTGAAGACGTCGCGCAGGATCCCGCCCACGCCGGTCGCCGCGCCCTGGTAGGGCTCGATGAACGAGGGGTGGTTGTGCGACTCCATCTTGAAGACGAGGGCGTCGCCGTCGCCGATGTCCACCACGCCGGCGTTCTCGCCGGGGCCCTGGATGACGCGGGGGCCGCTGGTGGGGAGGTTCTTGATGTGGATTCGCGACGACTTGTAGGAGCAGTGCTCGCTCCACATGACCGAGAAGATGCCCAGCTCGGTGTAGGTCGGGTCGCGGCCGAGGATCTCCTTGATCCGGGCGAATTCCTTGTCGGTGAGGCCGTGGGCGTGGGCCATTTCTGTCGTCACCGTCGGCTGGGTCCACATCTTCTGGCCTCTTTTTTTCACACGCGGGAGGGCTTCCCTTCCAGGTGGGCGCGCAGGGAATCGAACAGCGCTCTCCCGTCGGTGTTGCCCAGGATCGCTTCGCTCGCCCGTTCGGGGTGCGGCATCAGGCCGACGACGTTTCCTGCCTTGTTGGAGATGCCCGCGATGTTGTTGACGGAGCCGTTCGGGTTCGCCTGCGGAGTGACGCCGCCGGCGGAGTCGACGTAGCGGAAGACCACGCGGCCCTCGCGCTCCAGGGACGCGACGTCGTCGTGGACGAAGCAGCCCTCGGCGTGGGCGATCGGGACGCGCAGGATCCGGCCGGCCGGGATCGCGGCGGTGAAGGGCGTGGGGGCGCCCTCGACGAGGAGGTGGACGTCGCGGCACTCGAAGTGGAGGCTCGCGTTGCGCCCGAGCGCGCCGTCGAGGAGGCCGGCCTCGCAGAGGATCTGGAAGCCGTTGCAGATGCCGAGCACCGGGCCGCCGCGCTCCGCGAAGCGCTTCACCGCGGGCATGATCGGCGAGTGCGCGGCCATCGCGCCGCAGCGCAGGTAGTCGCCGTAGGAGAAGCCGCCCGGGACGATCACCGCGTCGCACGAGCCCAGCTCGGCGTCCTTGTGCCACGCGAAGCGCGCGCTCGAGCCGGCGACGACGCGCGAGAGGACGTGGAGCGCGTCGAAGTCGCAGTTGCTGCCGGGGAAGCGGACGACGGCGACCTCCATCAGTCGACCAGTTCGAAGCGGTACTCCTCGATCACCATGTTGGCGAGGAGGTCCTTGCACATCTTCTCGACGCGAGCGCCCGCCTGCGCGCGGTCGCCGTCGAGCGTCACCTCGATGAACTTGCCGATGCGCGCGTCCTTCACCTCGTCGAAGCCGAGGCGGCCGAGCGCGCGCGCCACCGCCTGCCCTTGCGGATCGAGCACGCCCTTCTTGCGCGTCACGAAAATACGAGCGGTCATCTTTGCTCCGCGGCGGGTGCGCCGCTAGGGGATCCCCAGGTTTCGGCGAATTCGTGGAATCGGGTCGGCGAGGTCGGGCGCGAAGGGCGCGTTCGTGATGCGCTCGCAGGCGGCGATGTAGCGCTTCGCCGCCTCGACGCGCACCTCGTCGGAAAGCGGCGGCGGTGGGCCATCGCCGGTGTAGCCCTGCGCGGCGTACCACCGCCGGACGTACTCCTTGTCGAGCGCGCGCGGCTCGTCGCCTGCGGCCATGCGCGCGTCGTAGTCGTCGGCGTACCAGTAGCGCGACGAGTCCGGCGTGTGGATCTCGTCGATCACCAGGATGCGCCCGTCGCGGGCGCGCCCCATCTCGTACTTCGTGTCGGCGAGGATCAGGCCGCGGCGGCGCGCCACCTCCTGCCCGTGCTCGAACAGCCGCGCCGCGATGTCGGCCGCCTCGTCGAAGGTGCGCGCGTCGACCTGCCCCATCGCCAGCAGCTCCTCGCGCGACACCGAGATGTCGTGGCCGCCCTTCTTCGCCTTCGTCGACGGCGTCAGGATCGGGCGCGGCAGCGGCTGGTTCTTCGTCATGCCGTCGGGGAGCGCGTGGCCGCAGAACGTCCGCGCGCCCTTCTGGTAGTGGTGCCACACCGAGGTGGAGGTGACGCCGGTGAGGTAGGCGCGCATCACCATCTCGACCGGCAGCGGCGTACACGCGACGGTCACCATCACCTGCGGGTCGGGCACGTCGAGCACGTGGTTTTCCGCCACCTCCTTCGTCTCGGCGAACCACCACGCCGCCATCCGGTTGAGCACCTGCCCCTTGAGCGGGATCGTGCCGAGCACCACGTCGAAGGCGCTGATGCGGTCGGTGACGACGATGATGCGCTTGTCGCCGACGGTGTAGTTGTCGCGGACCTTGCCGAAGTACTTCACGGCGCCGGGGATCGGGAGGTCGGTCCGCTCGAGGGTGTGGCCGCACTGTTCGCGCAGCGTGTCGTCGGCGATCATCGGGCCGCCTCGGCGAGGGCGCGCTCGAGGATCGCGCCGGCGTGGCGCAGGTGGTGCTGGAGGTCGAAGCACTCGTCGAGCGCCGCGCCGTCGAGGAGCGCGCTCACCTCGCCGTCGGCGCCGAGGCGCTCGCGCAGCGTGCCGCCGCTGTCAGCCGCGAGCGCGCAGCGCTGCACCATCTCGTAGGCGCGCTGCCGGGGCAGCCCCTTCTTCACGAGCGCCAGCATCACGCCCTCGGAGAAGACCAGCCCCTCGGTGAGCGCCAGGTTGCGCGCGATGCGCTGCTCGTGCACCACCAGCCCTTCGACCAGCCCGGTGACGCGCGCGAGCATGAAGTCCACCGTCGCCGTCGCGTCGGGCGCGATCACCCGTTCCACCGACGAGTGCGAGATGTCGCGCTCGTGCCACAGCGCCACGTCCTCGAGCGCCGCCTGCGCCCACGAGCGCACGAGGCGCGAAAGGCCGGTCAGGTTCTCCGACAGGATCGGGTTCTTCTTGTGCGGCATCGCCGACGATCCCTTCTGCCCCTTGCCGAACGGCTCCTCGGCCTCGCCCACCTCGGTGCGCTGCCAGTGGCGGATGGTGAGCGCGATGCGCTCGATCGAGGCGGCGATCACCGCCAGCGCGTCGAAGAACGCGGCGTGGCGATCGCGCGCCACGATCTGCGTGGCGACGGTCTCGGGGCGAAGGCCGAGCCGGCCCAGCGCGCGCGCCTCGACGGCGGGCGAGAGGTGGGCGTAGGTGCCGACGGCGCCGGCGATCTTGCCGACGGCGATCTCCTCGCGCGCGGCGGCGAGGCGGCGGCGGTTGCGCTCGGTCTCGGCGAGGAAGCCGGCGAACACCAGGCCGAGCGTCGTCGGCTCGGCGTGGATGCCGTGCGAGCGCCCGATGAGCGGCGTGGCGGCGTGCTCCTTCGCGCGCAGGCGCAGCGCGGCCGAGAGCTTCGACAAGCCGTCGGCGACGTGGTCGGCGGCGGCGCACAGCAGCACCGCCAGCGACGAGTCGAGCACGTCCGACGAGGTCATGCCGAGGTGCAGCCAGCGCGCGTCAGCCCCGGCCAGCTCCTCGACGTGCGTGAGGAAGGCGATCACGTCGTGGCGCGTGCGCTGCTCGATCTCGAGGATGCGCGCCGGGTCGAGCTTCCCCGACGCGGCGGCGCGCACGCGAGCAGCGGTGCCCGGCGGCACGATCGAGTCGGGCGTCGGCCGCTCCTCCTCCATCGCCTCGCACGCCGCCAGCTCGACGGACAGCCAGACCTCGAAGCGGCGCCCGTCGGACCACAGCTCGCGCAGCGCGGGGCGGCTGTAGCGGTTGATCATCGGTGCGCCTTATAGCCTTTCGCGATGGCACCGGCAAGGCAGCGACAGCGACGGGATGCGTGCGATCTAACGCGCGTCGCGGCAGCAGCGGAAGCCGATCTTCTCCGACGGCCCGGAGGCGCGCGCGCGGTGCGAGCAGCGCGCCGCCGGGTCGCCCTCGTCGAAGGCGCCGCCCTTGGTCAGGCCCTCGGCGATCCACTCGGCGACGTTGCCGCTCATGTCGAAGGCGCCGCTCGCCGAGCGGCAGGCGGGGAGGCTGCCCGAGGCGACGACGGCGACGCCGCGGGTGTTGCAGCGGTCGGCGCGGTAGGAGGGTCCCCACGGGTAGCTCGCGCGCCGCTCGCCGCGGCAGGCGCGCTCCCACTCATGCTCGGTACAGAGGCGCGCTCCGCGGTCCGCGCACAGGCGCGCGGCCTCGGCGCGGCCGACGTTGGAGCGCGGGGCGTGCGGCGCGCCCGGGTACTCGTAGCGGTCGATGCAGGTGCGCTCGACGAGGACGGAGTCGGGCGGGCACGGGCCCTCCCGAGGCGCCTCGATGCGCGCCCCCTCGCGCGGCTTGTCGACGGCCGGTGGCGCGGCGGCGGGCGATTTCTCGACGGCCGGAGGCGCGGCGGCGGGCGATTTCTCGACGGCCTGCGGCGCGGCGGCGGGCGGCGTGTTCGCAGCGGCGGGCCGGGCACTGGGCGC